>JBGSWN010000031.1:0-92365 GCA_041752395.1 Saprospiraceae bacterium
GCGCAGTTCCCGATTCACGATGATTATTATCCGTTGAATGGCGCTCACGCAACGATTGCAAACGACTGCGCTGCCTGTCACAACGGCAATTATACCAACACGCCGAGCACCTGCTTCGGTTGCCACACGGCGGACTACAACGGCACGACGAACCCTGACCATGCTGCTGCGCAATTCTCGACAGACTGTGCGACTTGCCACTCGGAGTCGGCTTGGATACCTGCCAATTTTGACCACGATGCGCAGTACTTCCCGATTTACAGCGGGACGCACAATGGCGAGTGGAACGCTTGCACGGACTGCCACAACAACCCGAACAATTTTGCGGAATTCACCTGCACGACCTGCCACGTGAACCCGGAAACGAACAACCAGCACAATGGCGTCGGGGGGTATCAGTACAACAGCAACGCCTGTTTTGCCTGTCACCCGACGGGTGAGGGACAGGGTGGTTTTGACCACAATTCGGTTTGGCCTTTGACCGGAGGTCACCTGAATGCTGATTGCGTGGATTGCCACGCCAACGGCTACCAGGGCACGCCGACGGATTGCGCCGCCTGCCACACGACGGATTACATTGCCAGTGTGAACCCCGATCATGAGGTGCTGAATTTCCCGACGGATTGCGCAAGCTGCCACACGACAGCGCCGGGCTGGGCCCCTGCGACCTTTGCGATTCACGACCAGTTTTATCCGTTGACGGGGGCGCACCAGCCTGTTCAGAACGATTGTGCAGCTTGTCACAACGGCAATTACAACAATACGCCGAACACCTGTGCGGGCTGTCACACGCCAGACTACAACGGCTCGGCGAACCCGAACCACGTGGCGCTGAACTTGCCGATAGACTGCGACCAATGCCACACTACGGCGCCGGATTGGGAGCCTGCGACTTTTGCCATTCACAACCAGTTTTATCCATTGAACGGCGCTCACGCAATCATCGCAAATGACTGCGCTACTTGCCACAACGGGAACTATAACAACACGCCGAACACCTGCGTGGGCTGCCACTTGGCGGATTACAACGGAACGACGAACCCTGACCACGAGGCGGCCAATTTCCCGACGGATTGTGCGACCTGCCACTCGGAGACGGCTTGGGCGCCTGCCAATTTTGACCATAATCAAATCTGGCCGTTGACGGGGGCGCACGTGCCGATTGCGAATGACTGTGCGGCTTGCCATATCGGCGGCAACTACTCGAACACGCCGAACACGTGTGATGGCTGCCACCTGCCGGACTACAACGGAACGACCGACCCGAACCATGCCACCAACCAGTTCCCAGTGACCTGCGAGGACTGCCACACGACGGCTGGCTGGGTGCCTTCAAGTTTCAACCACAGCAGCGTTTGGCCGTTGACGGGAGCGCATTTACCGATTGAAAATGATTGTATCGCTTGCCACGTAGGCGGGAATTACACGACCACGCCAAATACCTGCGCTGGCTGTCACACGCCGGATTACAACGGCAGTTCGAACCCGAACCACATGGCTTTGAACCTGCCGACGGACTGCGCCCAATGCCACACGACGGCACCGGATTGGCAGCCTGCGACCTTCCCAATTCATGGTCAGTATTGGCCATTCCAAGGCGCACATATTGGCGTGCAAAACGACTGCGCTGCTTGTCACAACGGTAACTACAACAACACACCAAACACTTGCTTCGGTTGCCACGCTTCGGATTACAACGGCACGACAAACCCGAACCATGCTACGAACCAGTTCCCGACGACCTGTGAGGATTGCCATACGCAGAGCGCTTGGGTGCCTTCGACGTTTGACCACAGCCAGTTTTATCCGTTCACGGGGGCACACGTACCGATTCAAAATGATTGTGCGGCTTGTCACAATGGCAACTACAATAACACACCGAACACTTGCGATGGCTGCCACTTGCCGGACTACAATACTAGCACGAACCCCAACCACGTGGCTTTGGCATTGCCTACTACCTGTGACCAATGCCACACGACGGCACCTGATTGGAATCCAGCAACGTTCCCGATTCACAATCAATTTTGGCCGTTCCAAGGGGCACACGTTGCCATCCAAAACGACTGTGCCGCTTGCCACAACGGCAACTACAACAATACACCGAATACTTGCTACGGCTGCCACGCTTCGCAATACAATGGGGCGAATAACCCGAATCACCAGCAGGCAGGATTCCCGACGACCTGTGAGAACTGTCACTCGCAAAACGCTTGGACGCCAGCGAATTGGGACCACGACAATATGTACTTCCCGATTTATAGCGGAAAACACGAGGGCGAGTGGAACCAGTGCAGCGAGTGCCATACGACGCCAAACAACTACTCGCAGTTCAGTTGCATTGACTGCCACGAACATGACAACCAGAACGAGGTAAACCAAGACCACCAAGGGGTGAATGGCTATCAGTACAATAGCCAGGCTTGCTATAGCTGTCATCCGACGGGAGAGGACTGATTAATGGAGAATTGAAAATGAAAAATTGAAAATTCAGCACCATTGAAATGCTATTGAAATACAGTCTTGTTATATTGATAATTGCCAGTTGCTCGCTGACCATTTTTGGGCAGGAGAAGACAGTGCTTGTCAAGGGCACGGCGTCTTATGTTTCTTCGCAAAATGTTTATGTGAAATATGCGACCACGGACGGCATTGCCAAGGGCGACACGCTTTTCTCCCAAAAAGACAGCGTACTGACGGCGTGTCTGGTGGTGAAGGACAAGTCTTCCACGTCCTGCGTTTGTACTTCCTTGCTGGCGCAAAAAGTGGGTGTGGGCGAGGTGTTCTTTGCCCGAATTTTGAAAAAAACGGAGCCGATAAAAGCGGAAAAAGAGAAGAAAACAGAACAATCAAAACCAGTGCAGGACAGCCTCGCTGGGCCAGCTCCACTGGTCATCATACCTGAAAAAACGGAGAAACCAGTAGCGGATTTCAAGCAAAAAATACGGGGACGGGTATCGGCTTCCTCGTACAGCAATATCTATGCAGGTAAGGAAACCCACCGGATGCGCTACGGCTTCACGATGCAGGGCAACCACATCAAAAACAGCCGTTTTTCGACGGACAATAACATCATTTTTAGGCATACGATTGGTGAATGGCAGGATGTAAAGGACAACCTCAGCGATGCGCTTAAAGTGTATTCGCTGGCGGTGAGCTATGATTTGGATAAAACATCGAGCATCAGCATGGGGCGCAAAATCAACCAGTGGATTTCGAGCATGGGGGCGATTGACGGGGTACAGGTGGAGAAAGGCTTGGGCAATTTCATGGTAGGCGGCATCGTAGGCTCAAGGCCGAATTTCGCCAATTATGGCCTCGACTTCGGCCTGCTGCAAGCAGGGGCTTATGTTGGGTACAATACCCTCAAGGATTTCAAACAGAGCCAAAGCACACTGGCCTTCATCGAGCAGCGGAACAGCGGGGCGATTGACCGTCGGTTCATGTATTTCCAGCACTCGAACACGCTGCTGAAAGACCTGAGTTTTTTCGGTTCGGCAGAGGTGGATTTGTATGAAAACCTGAACGGCGAGGCGAAAACCAAGGCGAGTTTGACGAACATGTACCTGTCTTTGCGCCAGAAAATTTCGAAGAAAACAAGCCTATCGCTTTCTTATGACAACCGCAAAAACATCATTTACTATGAAAGCTACAAGAGTTATATTGACCAGTTGATTGATGATGAAACGAGGCAGGGACTGCGTTTTAACCTGAATTACCGCCCGTTTAAACTGATAACTTGGGGGGCGAACGCAAGCTGGCGTTTTCAGAAAAGCGACGCCAATCTTTCCAAAAACCTGAACAGTTACCTGAACATCAGCCGGATTCCGTGGCTGAAGGCTTCAGCTTCGATTACCGCCAATTTTCTGGAAACGCATTACCTTTCTAGCAAGATGTATGGCCTGCGGATGACGAGGGACATCGTACCCGGCAAGCTCAGTGCCGACGCCTATGCCCGCATGGTGGACTACCGATACACCACCAACGAGTTACGGATTCAGCAGAAAATTGTAGGCTTGGATTTGTCTTGGAACGTGACTCGGAACTTGGCGCTGTACCTGTATTACGAAGGTACTTTTGATAAAAAATCGGATACTTTCCATCGGGTGAATACGAAATTGGTACAGCGGTTTTAAGTTGAAATTACAAGTGTTTTAAAGTCGCTTTCAATGCGCTTTCCTTTCCATTATTACTACCTTTGCATTAATTCAAATTACAAAAAAGACAACCATGCAATACCTTAAGATTCAGGCAATTTTGATATTCGCAATTGCGATTTTCTCCTGCAATTCCGGCCCAGAAGTCATTGAAGCAGATTCCGCAGCAAGCGGAGATGCTGCCCCGCCCCTCTTCCGAGACCCCGGCGCTGGCATGCAAGGCGGCGTGAACACCGCCCCCGGCCAGCCCAACCTCGACGTTGCGCAGCACAAAGTCACCGCCGAGGAAGTGCTGAACACGGACAAATACACCTACGTGCGGGGCAAAGAAAACGGCCAGGATGTTTGGATTGCCGTTTTAAAACAGGAGGTGAAAATTGGCGATAGCTACGTTTTCCGTGGCGGCCTGATGAAGAAGAATTTCGAGAGCAAGGAGTTTAACCGGTCATTTGAGACGCTGTACCTCGTCTCGGATTTTGGGCCAGAAGGCGCAGCGCCTGGTAATGTGTCCAAAGAGCAGGCACACGCTAATGTGGAAAGCGGTTCGACGGTCGAAGCACCGAAAAATGTGACGGCAGCAGCGGGCGCTATCAAGCTCTCCGACCTCGTGTCGAACCTCAAAAAATACGATGGGAAAACCGTAAAAGTGACGGGAAAAGTAATGAAGGTAAACCCGATGATTATGGGCCGCAACTGGCTGCACCTCCAAGATGGCTCCGGCAAAAACCTCGACCTGACGGTGACGACGGTGGAGCAAATTCAACTCGGCCAAACTGTCACGCTGGAAGGTACGCTGGCGTTGAACAAGGATTTTGGGGCAGGGTATAAATATGATTATATTTTGGAATCGGCAGTGGTTGCGAAGTGAATTGATAGGACACTGATTTAACAGATGAAACAGATTTCCACTGATTAAAAAATCTGTTTCATCTGTTAAATCCGTTCAATCAGTGTACCGTCAACCTCTAAGCTTTGCTTTCCTTCTGATATGCCCGATGTCGCCACCAAGCCGCCAAACTCAATAATGCCAATCCCGCCACCGTCCAAGGCACCCAACCGGGAATCGGAACGGGGTCGCCAGCAGCATATGAGTGCAGGCCGGAGAGGTAATAATTTACCCCAAAATAAGTCATCATGACGGAAGCCCAGCCGAAAAGTGAGGCGATATTGAATGCTAATTGCCCCCGAAAGCCGGGGATGAAGCGCATGTGCAAAATGAACGAATACACCAAAATCGTCACCAAAGCCCAGGTTTCCTTGGCATCCCAGCCCCAGTAGCGGCCCCACGATTCATTCGCCCAAACGCCACCGAGATAAGTGCCGATGCTAACCATCACCAGCCCGCCGATGAGCGTCATTTCGCTGGTATAAGTTAATTCCTTGATGATTCGATAGACGTTTTCGCCGTTCTTTTTATTGGCAAAAAGCATGAAAACAAGGTTCAAAACTCCGATGATGGCTCCGAGTGCCAGGAAACCGTAGCTGCCCGCCTCCAAGGATACGTGGATGGTCAGCCAATAAGATTTCAGGACGGGAACAAGCGGCGTGATTTCAGGATCGAGGTAACTCATACCAGCCACCAATAGTACAATGCCCGCCAATACGCTCGTTGCGGTTAGACCACCGAATGATTTTCTTGCAAAAACCAACCCCGCCAACGTGGCCGTCCAACCTATCCATATCATGGATTCATAGCCATTGCTCCAAGGCGCACGACCTGCCACATACCAACGCAAACCCAAGCCGATGGCATGAAAAACAAAACCTATGGCCAATAATGCAATAACTATTTTACCCGGCGTTTTAAGATTTAAATCTGGCTTAAAAACGCCCGTAAACAACAAACCCAAAAACAGTATGGACAATACACTGTAAAACACACTCAATCGGCTGAACACATTGAGTTTGTTGAGTAAAAGCTCTGCTTTTATCTTGCCTTTCGAGGGCAATACATCTCCGCCATATCGCTGCTGGTAATTATTTAATTCTGCTATAACTTTATCTGCCAAGCTCCAGTCATTATTTTGTATGCCCAATTTTAAGGCAGGCAGATATGCAGGAAAAAAAGCTTCAATAATGGAACCCTTATAATTTGGGTTTTCAAGTATGCTGGGATCGTCAGGAACGGCGCTCAACCACGTATGCGTGGAGTCTCCCGGCACGGGGAATATCTTCAAAAAACGCCCAGAATATACCATGCTGGCAATATTCACTTTTTCATCCACTTTCACGAGTTCTTTCTCAAAAACACCCCGGTCACGGGGGGGCATATTGTATGCTTTCCGCAACGCTTCCCGCAATTTATACTCGCCATTTTCACCGAAAAAATCAGCGTATGCCACCAATGCTGCGTCCACGCCGAGCAGCTTGCGCACTTCCTCATGGCTTCCCAGTTTTATCATCGGAACATGGTACCATTCCGGAGGGTTCGCCGTCATGCCCAACACGATTTGCTCGGAACTGAGGCCGAACAGCCCTTCTTTTTTGGCCAATTTGCGAAGCACCTCGTTGCAAAAAGTGTTCATCGGCTTGAACCTTCCTTGCATATCCTGCATCAACAGCCGCCCAAAAGCATCGGCATGGGATTTTTCAATGATGGTGGCGGGCGCTTCTTCCGCCTTGGCTGGCGTGGAAAATGCGAGCAAAATACCCACCACCACAGCGGCGGCCACTTTTTCAGTCTGTGTCCTCATGTTCATCAGTTGCGTGGTTAGTTGTGTGAAACGGCTGTTTTTACTAAAAAAAACCATGATCAAGCCCAGCGTCAGCAGCGCATAGCCGATGTACGAAATCCAAGTGCCGGGCGCATCGAAGTTCACGCTGAGGTAAGTGCCCAGCTCGTCGGGGTCGTAGCTGGACTGGAAAAAACGGTAGCCGCCGTAGTCCAAAATATGGTTCATGTAGATGCGCTGGTTGCGGTTCAGATTCTTCCGTTGGTCAATCAGCGTCACCTCGCTTGCATAGCTGGAAGGGTTGTCGGAGCCGGGGTATCGCTCCAAAATGAAATCCCGAAGCCCGATGCTGAACGGCAGCGTAACCCGCTTGGCGCCATAAGCCACGGCCACGCTGGCATTGCCGAAATCGGCGACCCGAGGCGTGCCTTCCACGCCTTGGCTGCCCGTCACGAATACCTTTTTTTGCTCATTGCCGAGGCTCAAAACCATTTCCACGCCGCCCGTGCTGTTGCTCGACATTTTGCGGTCAGAAGACACAATTTCAGCACGTGCATGTGGGCTGTAGGCACCGAACACGAAACTATGCACGCCATCCGAATACATACTGCGGAGGCGGAGCGGATGCCATTGGCCAGCGGGCAGCGAATCCTGTGTCTGGGTGGCCATCACCATCTGGCTAAACGCCACATCGGCCATGAAATAGAGGCTGTCGTTTTGCAATTTTATATTGAAAGCCTGCGGCAATTCAGCGTCTCCAAAATTGAAATTCGTGCCGTAAAGATTGGATTTTTGGCCCTGTTGCACCAGATATTCCTCCCTGCCTTGCCCGCCTGCGATGACGACTTTCAGGGTGGGAAGGCCGTTGTCGTCATCCACCATCGTCTCTTTGGGATTGGGCATGAAACGGGTCACTTGCGCCTTAAACTCCTGATTTCCAATCAAGTAGGATTTTTCAAAACTGTTGTCTCCAAGCGAAGCAAATAAGACCGGCTCGTGAAAGCTGAAGCTGCGTTCACCTTGTTTCACCTGAAAATTCAAAAAAGTTTCCCGGGAAAGAAACGAGTTGGAGGCGCCGCCCTCCCGGATGCCCATCATGCCTTCCTTGCCAAAATACCTCGTGACGCCAGCCCCGATGATGATGATGACCATCGCCGCATGGAAAATGAGCTGTGCCCATTTTTTTAGCTGCACCATTCGGAAACGGAAAATGTTGACAATCAAGGTGATAGAAAACATGGCGAGTAGCAACTCGAACCACCTTGCCGTGAAAATAACCTTCTGCGCTGCACTCGTGCCGTAGTCGTTTTCGACAAACGTAGCAATGCCGATGGAGGCCGCAAAAATTATCATATACAGCCCTGCGGCGGAGGTGGAGAAAAGACCGGACACTAATTTATTCAAAAACTTCATGTGAGAATTTTGTGCCAAAGAAAGATGCGAAAATAGTCATTATCCGCCGATATTTTTTTGACATAGGTCATTTTCAGCGATGATTTATGCCAGCTCGGAAATCAATATTTTAACATTTTGATTTTCAATAAACTGCTTCCACCCATCGTTTCCTCGCCAACAGTTCCAAAAAAAAACAGTTTAAACTATGCTCGCATCAAAAATCGCCATCACCGCCACTTTTGTTTGCTCCGCAATTTGGCCATTCAACAAGCCCACCGCACCCACCCGATTCGACGACAGCGCTAAACAGGAAATGCTCCGGCAAGTCAACCACCTCCGAGCCCAAGGTTGCCAATGTGGCCGCAAGTATATGCCACCCGTTGGCCCACTTGCTTGGAATTCCCGACTCGAAAAAGCCGCCATCGGACATGCCATAGACATGGAACAGCACGATTTTTTTGCCCACAAAGGCAGCAACGGCAGTGATATCGGCGCCCGGGCGAAGAAAGCTGGCTATAAATGGACCGCCATTGGCGAAAACATCGCCGAAGGCTACGGCGATTTTGAGGAGACCCTGCTTGCCTGGAAAGACAGCCCCGGCCATTGCATCAACCTGATGCGGGGTGGCTACTCTGAGATGGGCGTTGCCCTAGTCGGTGATATTTGGGTGCAGAATCTCGGCGACCCCCTCCATTAAGAGCGTGAGAGCGTGAGAACCTACACACCCGCTCACCCTCTCACATCTCTCACCCGCTCACCCTCTTTTATGTAATCCTCCCGACCAATCGCATCTGCCAGAAGTTTTTTGGAGAAATTACCAACCGTTTTTCGGGCAGCGCTCGTTGTCCTAATCACAAGCAGATGCAAAATAACCTTTACTCTACTCAAAGTTCGGACGCCCTCCTCGTGGAGGGTTGCCGCCAACAGCACCGGCTGGCGCAGGGATGCCTATACCAGCGGTACTTCGGTCGGTTGCTCGGCATTTGCATGCGGTACACCGGCAGCCGCCCCGAAGCGGAGGATGTGCTGAATCGGGCGTTTTTGAAAATCTTCCAAAACATCAGCGAGTACTCGGAAAAGGGAAGCCTTTTCGGTTGGACGGCCACCATCACACTGCGCACGGCGATTGATTTCGTGCGTTCGCAAGTGAAAATGCGCAGTGTCTTCCGCCTCGGCGAGCCACCGGAAATGCCACACGAGGACGGCATTTTGGAGCAATTGCAGGCCGAGGATATTTACCGCCTCATCCAGCAGTTGCCACCGGAACAGCGGGCCGTCTTCTCGATGAACGTGGTGGAGGGCTACACCCACCGGGAGATTGCGGAGCAGCTCGGCATCAATGAAAACACCTCGAAATGGCGGCTGGCGGAGGCGAAAAAGCAGTTGAGGGAGTGGCTGACCGCATGTTTGCCCCTGACCCCTAAAGGGGAACCTAATTTGGAAAACTCATTGATAAATTCAAAAAATGAATCCCAACCACGAATTATCAATCCGTGGGTTCCCCTTTAGGGGTCAGGGGCATCCTGTAGAAAAATGGAAAAGAAAGATAAAAATATAAAGCAAAAGCTCGCCGGACACGAGTTCGATTTCAATCCGGCAGCATGGGAAAAGATGGAGCAAATCCTCGATGACAGGACTCCAAATAGAAGCTATTTTTTAACTAAACCTGTTTTAGCTATGACGACTTTACTAATCATCGTTGCCCTGTTTTTCATGCAGCGCAACGACCAGCCTGCGGCCAGTCCGCCAACAACCACACAGGTTATTTCGCAAGAAAAAACCGCTGATAATCAAGTAGTTGCGCAAGCGACGAAGCCACCAGCACAAGACTTTCCAAGTTTCAAAAACTTGGAAAGTCTGACTACCGCCCACCCCAGTCACCAATCACTAATCACCAATCACCAAGACAGCTCTTTCTATCAAAAACTCGCAACCTCGCTTTCCCTTTTCACCCAATCCACCTCCCCTGAAAAGGTCTATCTCCAGTTCGACCGCCTGTTCTTCGAGCCAGGCGAGGACATCTGGTTCAACGCCTTCGTGCGGGATGCCAACACCCTGAAAGCCAGCCTGAAAAGCGACATTCTCTACGTCGAACTGCTCGGCCCAAATGGCTCGGTGTTGAAGAAAATCACCTTGCTGGCAAAAGGCGGCACAGCCGCTGGCGACTTCAAATTGGACGCTGGCGCAACGGGCGGCCTCTACAAAATCAGAGCCTACACCAACTGGATGCGCAACACCGACGAGGTCTTCGAGCGGGACGTACAGGTGCAGGCGACCGTGCTGCCACGGCTTCGCATGGAACTTGATTTTATGAAAAAAGCCTACGGCCCCGGTGACGTGGTGGAGGCAAAAATTGACCTGAATACATTGGCCAATCAGCCGCTCGCCAACTACGAATTCAGCGCAAAAGCTAGCCTCGACGGGCAGCAGTTCACAGCGTTTTCTGGTAAAACGGACGGGCGTGGACATGCCCAAGTCAAGTTCGATTTGCCGAAGGGCTTGGAGACCAACAACGGCCTGCTCAACGTGCTCATTCAGTACAACGGCCAGACGGAAAGCATCAGCCGCTCGGTGCCGATTGTGCTGAACAAAATTGACCTCCAGTTCATGCCGGAAGGCGGCGACATGGTGGCCGGACTGCCCGCCGTTGTTGCATTCAAGGCGCTGAACGAATGGGGCAAACCCGCCGACGTGAGCGGTAAAATCGTCAACTCAAAAGGTGTGGAAGTGGCTCAGTTCGAAAGCTACCACCAGGGAATGGGGGCCTTCAATTTTACCCCGGCGAGTGGGGAGGTTTACCACGCCGTTCTGACTAAACCAGAAGGTATTTTTGAAAAATATGGCTTGGTGGAGGCCTTTACCCGTGGTTTCTCGATGAAAATAAACCCGCTGCTACAAGGCTTGCTGACCGTGGAAGTGAACTCCACCGAAGATGAAGTGCTGCACGTCGCACTGGTCAGTCGGGGCGAGGTGAAATACCTGGAAACGCTGCCCGCCCGTGCGGGTTCGCATCTCGTCCGCATCCCCGTGAAAAACCTGCCGATTGGCATCGCTCAAGTTACCTTGTTTGATAGTCAGGAATTGCCTCGTGCCGAGCGGCTCGTCTTCCTCAACCACGAAAAACAACTGAAAATCAATGTCAAAACGGACAAGGAGAAATACCTGCCAAGGGAAAAAGTGACCATGACCGTCAGCGTGACGGACGAGCGGGGCATCCCCATGCCCGGCCAGTTCAGCCTCGCCGTGGCGGATGACAACCTGCTCACTTTCGCCGATGATAGGCAGGGTCATATCCTCAGCCACCTCTTGCTCGAAAGCGAGCTGAAGAGCAAGGTGGAGGAGCCGAATTTTTACTTTGAACCGAAAGAAAAACACCCGGATAAAAATGAGCTGCTGGCGCTGGATTATTTGATGCTGACGCAGGGGTGGCGGCGGTTGGCTTGGGAGGAATTATTGGATAAACAGCCGGTGGCGATGGAGTTTGAGAACGAACGAGCCGTGACGCAGGGTGTAGTGACGGACAAGAACGGCCACCCTGTGCCGAGGATGCTGGTCGGGTTGAAAAAATCGGGCATGGTAGCCATGACCGACAACTTTGGCCGATTTGAATTGGATACGCTTTTGCCGAAGAACCAACCGTTGGCGGTCTTTTCATCGGCATGGGAGGGCAACCAAATCATAGTAGATGGGACGAGCAAAACCCTGCAAATTAGGCTACCTTACGAAGTGAAGGATTTTGATAAAAACCAAATCCAGATGGCACCGCTGGTGTTGGCGAAGCCGATGCAGACAAGGCTGGAGGGAACGCTCAAGGACGCTCAGACAGGGGAACCTATCATTTTTGGAACAATAGCCTTGTACCGAAACGGTGTCTTGAAAACGGGTACGGAGACCGATTTTGACGGCTACTACTCACTGACTGAACTTGACCCGGGCACTTACGATGTGGAGTTCTCAACGACTGGTTACACACCTTCGAGAGTCACGGGGATGCCCATCAATGCAGGCAAGTCCAACAAATTGGACGAGAGACTAAGTCCTGGAATTGAATTACAGGCTGTAGTGGTGACTTATGTAAGGCCATTGATTGAACAGGACAACACAACAACGGGCAGCAGCATTTCAATGGCTCAACCACAGGCATCTGCGCCAAGAAAGAAGTCAAAAGACAAAGTGGGCGAGGTGAAAGAAAAGGCTTGGACACCAGCACCTGCCGCACCTGTAACAGGCACTACCTTGACCTCCGAACAAATCAAAGCCTTGCCGACTCGGGATGTGAATGCATTGGCCTCCTTCAGCACTGGCGTGGCGGCAAATGATGATGGCGGCGAACTGAACATCCGGGGTAGCCGCTCAAATTCAACGAATTATTACATTGACGGAGTTAGGGTGAGCGGGGCTTTGCCGCCGAAGCAAGGAATAGCAGTAACAATAACTGACAACCTGCCCGGAACACCCGCACAATTTGACGGGTTTGATAAGGATATTCAAATGAACGTGGAAGGCTCCATCGGGGAAAAACTCAAACTCAGCACCAACTACAACACCCAAGCAACTTTCGACTTCGACAATACGATGAAGCTCGATTACAATACGGATGCTTTCGGGGAAGACGATATCCTCAAAAAAATAGAAGCTGGCAACGTGAGCCTGCCGCTAAAAGATAAAACCTCTTTGGGCATGGTTGGCTCTTTAGACCAAAAAATGGCGGAACGAAGCCGAAAAAATATTGGCTGGGCCAACCAGATGAATTCACAGTTCTATGCCCCTCGCCAATTCTACGCCCCCAAGTATGAAGCCGACCAAGCAATACCCGACAATAACCTCCGCACCGATTTCCGCAAAACCGTCTTCTTTGCCCCCAAACTCGAAGTCGGCAGGAACGGCAAGGCCACCGTCGAATTTTACAACACCGACGCCATCAGCACTTTCCGAGCAACGGTGGAGGGCATCTCAACAGGCGGAGAAATCGGGCGCAGCGAACAGCGGTTTTTCACACAGATGCCGTTCAGCATGGACGTGAAAGTGCCCGTGAATTTGCTCACCGGCGACCGCTTGGCATTCCCGCTGGCATTGACGAACAACACGGAGAAAGCCATCAACGGCAAGCTTTCTGTCACGATGCCCGCTGGTTTTTCTTTGGTAAAAAATCAGCCTGAAACCGTGACGCTCAAGCCCGGCGAAAGCGCGACCATTTACCCTGAATACATTGTTGGCCTTGCTTCCGACAGTACCAAGCTAGGTTCCCCTTCAGGGGTCAGGGGTCACGAAATGCAGGTCAGTTTCGAAGCAAATGGCATCGCCGACGCCTTCACGCAGGCACTGAAAGTGCAGCCCCGGGGCTTTCCCGTTGACCTCGTTTTTGGGGGAAATAACAAAGACAAAACTTTCAAAATACCTGTCAGCAACGTGGTAGAGGGTAGCCTTTCGGCAACGTTCACGGTGCACCCCAGCGTACTCAGTGACCTGACTACGGGGATGGAACGGATGCTCGGCCAACCCAATGGCTGCTTTGAGCAAACGAGCAGCACGAACTACCCTAATATCTTGGTAATCAATCTTTTAAAAACAACGGGCAACTCAAATCCTGAATTGGAAGCCAAGGCGAACGGCTTTCTCGACTTCGGCTACAAGCGGCTGAAAACCTTCGAAATCAATGGTGGCGGCTTCGATTGGTTTGCCACGCCGCCAGCCCACGAGGCGCTCACCGCTTATGGTCTGATGGAGTTCGTGGACATGAAATCGGTGTATCCGGTAGAGCAGGATTTGATTGACCGGACGGCCCGGTGGCTGCTCACTCGGCGAGACGGCAAGGGTGGTTGGCTGTCCAGTAAGCAGGGCGCTCACAGTTGGCAGCAGCCGAACCCGGTCAGCAGTGCCTACATCACTTGGGCGATGACGGAGGCAGGTTACGGTCAAAATGTAGCTACCGAAATGACCCATACGCTGGCCGATGCCCGTGAAACGCAAGACCCGTACATCGTGGCATTGACCGCCAAGTCACTACTGAACCTCGGCGACCGACGGGCGGAGGAAATGCTGGCCATTTTGACCAAAAGCCAAGCGGCGGACGGTAGCTGGACGGGCAAGACGATGAGCATGACCCATTCCACCGGAAAAAACCTGACTGTGGAGACGACGGCGCTGGCCACACTGGCCTTTTTGGCGAATGCCGATGCGGCAGAAGGCGGTGCTTCGGGCGCTGAAATGGCCGTGGTGAACAAGGCTGTCGCTTTCCTCGCTGGCGCAAAAACGCAGTACGGTTTCGGCTCAACGCAGGGGACAGTTTTGGCACTGAAAGCGTTGGTTGCGAATGCACGAAACATGAAAAAGAACATGGGAGGTGAGGTGCAGCTTTTCGTAAATGGGAAATCGGTGGGCAGCCGGAAGTTTTCCGCCAATGAATCCAATGCACTGACATTCAATGGTTTGGAACAATATTTTACCGAAGGAAAAAATGAGGTGAAGGTAAAATTCGCCGAAGGCGACGCCCTACCCTACGACCTTTCAGTGAAATACTCGACGACGCTACCGTATAGTAATCCTGATTGCAAATTGGCGCTTTCGACCACGCTCGGCACTGGCGAAAAAGGGTTCCCTTCAGGGGTCAGGGGCGGGGAGATAGTGAGGCTATCCACCACTTTGACGAACCTTGACCAAGCGGCGGTGCCAAACCCTATCGCCATCGTAGGCATTCCTGCGGGGTTGAGTGTGCAACCTTGGCAAGTGAAGCAGATGCAGGAGCGAGGGCTTTTCGATTTTTATGAAATCAAGGATAGTTACGTGGTGTTCTACTTCCGGGGCATGGAGGGCGGCGAGGCAAAAAACCTGAACCTTGACCTGAAAGCCGATGTGCCGGGCGAGTACGAAGCGCCTGCGTCGGCAGCTTGGCTGTACTACTCGAATGATGCAGTGGTGTGGAGCAAGCCGGAAAGGATAAAGGTGAGCGAGTGAGCGAGTGAGAGGGTGAGAGGGTGAGAGAGAGCGTGCGAGCGGGGTGAAGATTTTTTTATGTACAAAAAATAAAGGGGTTCATCGGTGGGGGGCATCGGTGAATCCCTTTTTTTATTGGGGTTTTGGGAATAAATCTGTGACGTGGCAAAATGAGAAGCGGAACAGTTTTTGAAAAGAAGTACAATTGCTGTTTTGACATAAACAACAAAAAAGCGCTGGACACCTCAGGCTATAAAAACCCAAATTAAGTTGACAGATGAAGAATTTACTGGAAGTTTCGAAGATAATTACGAAGAAGAAAATACGCAAGATTGAAATTTTTGACAGCGCCTCCATTGACAACAAGTCTAGCAAATTCACGGAGTTCTACGATGCGCTGATGGACGATCGGTTCAAAAACGACCGTGATGCCGCCTCCTTTCTGTACAAATGCAGCCCAACTGACGACAAGTACCGCCAACTCAAGTCCCGCTTCCGCAAGCGGCTGATGAACACGCTGTTTTTCATTGATCAGGCCCAAGCGAATGTGACGGGGTACGACCGGGCGCATTTTTCCTGCCACCGTGACTGGACTTTGGTGAAAATCCTGATGTCGAACGAGGCCACAACGACTGCTGAGGAGCTGGCACGGCAGGTTTTGTTGGTCGGTTTGCGTTTCAAGTTTTCAGATATTATCCTGAATTGCAGCCGCATCCTACGGCAGTTTGCAGCAGAAGCTGGCGACGAGAAATCCTTCCTGGAATACGATGGGTACATCAAGGAATTCACCGATATTTTCTTGGCTGAAATTCGCTCGGAGGAGCTTCACCAGCGGGTGCTGATGGCCTACTCCAAGCCTGCCGAAGAACTGGCGGAAATTCGGGAAGAACTGCAAGGCTACTGCGATGCGCTGGTGAGCTTGTCGGAGATGTACGACTCGCCCGTGGTGTTCTTCAACATGTTTCTCGTGTGGACTTACCAGTATGAACTGCTTTCGGACTACGAAAATATGCTCCTGATTTGTGGCCAAGCGGAGCAGTACATTGACCAAAACCCGAATTATTTGCAGGAGGATAAACTGGCCACTTTTCAGCTCAAAAAAATGGCCGCCAACCTCCATTTACGGGATTTCAAAAATGGGAAAATTACCGCCGAGCGGAGCTTGCAGCTATTCGAAGAGGGCAGCAATATCTGGTTCAATTTCATGGAATACTACCTGCTGATTGCCCTGCACACCGATAATTATATTCATGGGGCAGCGGTTTTTATTCGAGCAAAATCGCATAGCAAATTCAAAAAACTGGACGCTGTGACCCGTGAAAAATGGCGGATTTACGAGGCTTATATCAATTATTTTATCGAAAAACAACCAGGCCAAATGGACGCCCTCAAGGAGCAATTGGGCAAAACCTTCAAACTCCAGCGCTTCCTGAAAGATGACCTTATTTTCCCAAAAGAGCTTCGGGTGATCTCCGTACACTTGCTGATAGGTCAGATTTTGTTCCACCTAGACAATAAATCGCTGCCCGAAGCTGCCGAGGGCATTGACAGCCTGCGGGGTCATGGAAAGGCGCTGAATGAATCGGAAAATTACAGGTTGATACAGTTCATCAAGATGGTGCAGCAGGTTTTGAAAGCCAATTTTAGGCTGCACGAAATCGCAAACACGGAAAAACCCTACGAGCTTTTGGTCGGCCATCCGTTCACTTACCGAGGCAAAATAGAAGAATTGGAAGTGATTCCTTATGAAAAACTGTGGAACCATATTTTGACGAGGCTGTAAATTCTAGAGTTTTTGATTTCTGGTTTGGGGTTTCACGGAGTTTGCTGCTCATTTGGGAATGAATAGCATTTTAAGATGACTTTCCTGGCAAACCAACCTCTGAAAGAATGATTTTAGCAGGTATTTCCCGGAAACCAAAAACCAAAAACCATTAGAACCATTGAAGCTATTTTACACTTCCAACCCATATTGCTCCGCAACATAATCCCTCGATGGCCTAGCCAGAAATAAGAAGGCCAAGCCCACGGCAGTAATGCAAAACCCCGCTGTGTTTCTTTCCAAAAAAGTCAAAACAACCGAAATCAGGATGCCACCTTCAAGCAAAGCCCAGCGCAGGATGCAGGCGGTTCGGTAATGCAGCCATTTTTCCGAAGGAAGGCCAGCAGTTGGAATGGTGGCCTGTCGGCTGCGCCAAATAAAGTTGGAAACGACGATTTCTAGGGACATCAAGACCAAGGCAATGGCAAGCAAGCCCTTCGTCAAACCTGAGAAATCTGCCACCGCAGCATCCTGCGTCAACAAAAAACCAAGCACGATGCTCATCAGAACGGCACCAGCCATCAAAGCGCCATGAAGCACTTGCAGTTGTTGGAAGTTGTTCGTTTTTGGATTTTGTAGATTGTTCATTTTCAAATATTTATGAAAAAAGCCCACCACCCGTTGAACTGGTGCTGGGCTTTTATTTCTACTTAGGTATTGTCAAAAACCAAGCGATTGCGCCAATTTTTGACTTTTTTACTTTTTACTTATTTTATTGTACTCCGTGCATCCATTTTTTCAATATCGGCGAGAGGAGCAGGAGCACAACAGCAGCGCCCAGCGTGATGTAAACGCCCCATTGCATGTACACATCAACATAGGCTTGAACAGCAGTAGAGGCATCACCTCCACCTGGACCTGCAATGTCCTGACCTAGCTTGCCCGCAATCTTGTGCGCAAAGGCAATTGAAAGGAACCAGGCGCCCATGATGAAGCCCACCATTCGTGCAGGCGCTAATTTTGTGACAACCGAAAGCCCAACAGGAGAAATACTCAACTCGCCTGTCGTGTGGAACAAGTACATGAACACCAAGAAAAGCAATGGTATCATTTTAGCGACTTCCAGTGGAGCTTCATCTGTAGGGACAGAGACGCCACTCAACATTGGCACTACCGCCTGGGCCCCAAGCACAATAATCCAGAAACCAAGGGCAATCTGAAGCAGTCCGTAGAAAAATTTCATGGGCGTTCGGGGTTCCTTGCCTGACTTTGCTAAGCGAAGCCAAATCCAAGAAAAAACGGGAGCTAGAAGCATAATGAAAAGCGGGTTCAGGGATTGTAGCTGGCCAGCTGTAAAGCCTTCTTTGTTCACGTAGCGGTCAGCAAGTATAGTGAGCGCACCACCTGCTTGTTCAAATAGCAACCAAAAATACATGTGGAAGAAAAACAAAGCCAGAAATACCAACATCCGTTGGCCGTCTTCCTTTGTATTGTCGGTAAAGACAAAATACAGCACGTAGATTAATACAGCAATGCCGCTTGCTACCAATACCCAGGTTGTTATTGCTTCATAGTTTATCAGGAATGCAAAGACTGGAATTGCGAGCAATGTGGCTAGGAAAATAATTTGAACACGGGTCATGCTTCCGAAAAAAGCCTGCTTGAGCGATTCGGGGTTAGGCGGGTTGCCCTTATCTTCATACTTGGACATATTCCTCCAAAAAACAATAAGGCCCAGCACCATGCCAATACCAGCTGCCAAAAATCCCAAGCCCCAATTTACTTTCTGGGCAAGGTAGGCGCATGTGAGCGGCGCAAGGAATGCACCAATGTTGATACCCATGTAAAATATGGTAAATGCGCCATCCTTTCGCTTGTCGTTTTTATCGTAAAACGTGCCCAAAAAGCTGGAGATATTCGGTTTAAAGAAGCCATTGCCCACCGCCAAAATCGCCAATCCCGAAAAGAACACAATTTGATTGCTCATGGCAAAGGCATTAAAGGAAAGAATGAACTGAGCGGCGGCCATACAGATTCCACCTATCAAAATCGTGCGGCGGAAGCCAAGCACCTTGTCCGCTATCATTCCACCTACCACAGGCGCAGCGTAGAGCAGTGCGTTGAATGCCCCATAAATACCCAAGGCCCGACTGTCGGCGTCTGGCTTTGTCATTTCCATGAAAAGCTGTCCGGTCATGTATAAGACCAAAAAAGACCGCATCCCATAGAAGGAAAAACGTTCCCACATTTCGGCAAAGAACAAAGTGAAAAGAGCTTTTGGGTGCGTCTTTCTCTGGGATAGCACCACTAACGGCACCCAAACCAACACAAAAGCCCACCCCACAAGCATGAAAATCAATGCAGCGTCCATACTCAATTTTTTAGTTGGAAAGTCCGCCCCTGAACCCTGCTGACCTCAGGTAGCCCGACTCCCTTAGTTTTGTTTGTTAAAAAAGCGGTGTAGGAAGTTTAGAAGGTTTAGCGGGTTTAGTTTGGGCCATTCTAAACTTTCTAAACCCACTAAACCTCCTACACCATTTTAAACCTGATGCACCGAAAATGCGGCTAAATGTAGTAGATTTTTAAATTCATCAAACGAAATCTCCCAATTTTGTTCCGACCCTGACTTTATTGCGGAAAACTTTCCGGCGCTGGCCCCATCTGTGGCGCCTCCATTTCCAGCGTCCAGCCCGTGCTTTCTGCCATGAATTTCATGGTTTCCAACAAAGTGTTCCGCTGTGTTGTCGCAGTTTTCACCAAGTCACTTTCCAGTGCTTTCCTTCGGATAAACTCCTTGGCGTTGTTGTTCAGTTTGTTGTAGTCCTCCGCCGAAAAATCGTTGAACAGCCCCTCCTGCACGTCGTAGTAGTCGAGGTCATGCTCAATGGACAGGATTTCGGCGGGCGGGATGCCGCTCACCCGGATGGTTTTTGTCTCCGGGATGGCCGTCAGCTTCATTTTCTCCAGGTCGTAGCCGACCGACACTTTGGCCTTCACCCGTATCAGGGCTTTTTTTCTGAAAAAACTGAGGTCATAGCCGTAGTAGTCCTGGTAATCGTAAATCTCGGAGAAGTAGCCCTCCACTGTCACCAGCTTGGCCACTTGTTTGATGCGCTCCAAGAGCACCACACCATTGTTCTGCTCCACCGTCTCGAAGCGCTTAAAATACCAGCGGGTGACGAACACCCCCGCCGCAAACACCACGAGGAGCGTGGTGACCAGGAGGATATTGTTGATGGGAAAACGTCGGGTGGCTTGTTGCATTGGTGCGCTGATTTTTCAACGAAGATGAGAAAAAACGGGAAAATGTGGTGAGCGAGTCTTTTTGTAAAAAAAGAAAACTCAATCAAACAAGTGCGTTAAGAATTGGTTATTTTGGTCATGGCTGCTCCTTTGTAAAATACACGAACACAGGTTTTCTTCGGAAATGACAAGGGGAATTGCCTGCCCGATACAAGCTGTTCAAGGTGCCATATTTTTCTTTGAATTCTATGATGTCCTGTCCTGAAATAGCGTTATATAGTTAAAGTTTCACAATGGAAAATCGCTTTAGTCGGCCTTCCCAACGGCCAGTATTTCTATTCCATTTTGGAAAATGGCCGGCGGATATCCTCCGGTAAATTCATCAAGCTAGAATAATCCCAAAACAAGCCTTCCTCCACACTTTTTTTTGAAATTTACAAAAAATAAAATATGAAAAACCCGCCCCCAACCGATACATGGTACAAAACATCTGCTATCTTTGCCATGTAAACTGATAATCCAAGGGTGATTTTCAAAGAAGCCCTTTTCCAAAAACTGATTCCATGAACAAACTTGTACACAGGCCAAGCGCCTTTCATCTTCCGTCCATTTGCCGAAAGGCACATTTTTTCCAAGCAGATTTTGCGGGAACAACAAACCGAACTGGGCATCCACCAAAGTATCGAGCCGTGCTGGCCAGTTAACAGCGCCAGCCCACCTATTATCCACCACACATTAAGCTAGAGGAACAGGCAGTAAGCAACGAAAATCGAAATTGAGTTATTGGGCTATTGAGCTATTGGTTAATTATGGTTTAATCCATTGTATATCAATAATTTGAGCAACCCCAATAGCCTAATATCCCAATAACTCAATTACTCAATTTCTTTTATAAAACCGATTTACAAACACTCGTCCCATGTTCCGATTTTACACCTTGCCCAATGGCTGGGCTCAGCTTGCGTCAAGCCGTCTTATCAACACTTTTTACCAAATGACTGCGGCCGTAGGGCTGTTGGTTCTACCACAATTTGTTACTGGACAATGTACCACGCTGGTTTGCGCCCAAAACGTGCAATTCTCGCTGGACAACAATTGCTCGGGGTCTGTGAACCCCGTGAACATGCTGGCCAACTACTGGTCGTGTCAAGGGCCGCTTACGCTGTCCTATTACGACGCTGGGGGCAACCCGCTGGGGGCCACGCTCACCAGTGCGCAGCTCGGCCAGACGGTGAGCGTCCATGTGAAACACAACTGGACAAACCTCACATGTTGGGGAACGGTCTATGTGAAGGACGGCAAAAAACCGACCATCAGCACCGCCAATTTGACCCTGAACTGTACCGAAGATACCAGCGCAACGGCGCTAGACCCGCCACTCGTGGCGGACAATTGCAGCCCGGCTAGCCACATCACGCTGTCGCACCAAGACACCGTGCTGGACTTTGGCTGCGGCTACGACGGCTTTGCCGGTTATTTTACCCCAAATAACTGGAATATATGCTTAACGAATACTGGGGATGGTGGGGTAGATGTCATGGGAGCTCCCAATTCGGTGTTGGTCGAAGGGGCCAACAGCTCCCCGATAAGCACCACGTCTTCGTACGTGACGAGGTTCAAAATCGTCATTCCTACGGAGGGTTACGTGAGCTTTGACTGGAGTAGTTTTGGGGGCTCCTCATTTACCAATGAGGGCTTCTATCTCACCATCAACAATTGGTGCATCCGCCTTTCGAGCGACACCTTGCAGTCCGGCACCTACACGACCGGACTGCTCCAACCTGGCGACGTGCTTTCCTTCGAGCAAACCTCGAACGGCGGCGCCAATGCCAACAGCACCACCATTTCCAATTTCCACTTTAGTACACTGGCCTGGAAGGTCATCCAGCGGAAATGGACGGCCACCGACGAATGGGGAAACACCGCCACCAAAGTCCAAACCATCACCCTGAACCGCACCCAACTCTCGCAGGTGCATTTTCCACCAAACCGAGATGGGGTGCAAGCGCCGATGCTGCCCTGCGGGTCCAATGCCAGCAACCCCAGCGTCACGGGCAGCCCCTTCATTGACGAAGACGGCAACCTTGCCACCACCGCCGACCAGTTCGCTGTGGACAATGGGGACTGTTTTTTCAACCTCACACATACCGACCAAGTAGTGCCGACCTGCGGTGGCAGCGTTCTGATTCTTCGCAAATGGATGGTGATTGACGACTGCACCGGAAATTTTGTGGAACACACCCAGCTCATCAAGCTGTTCGACATCACGCCGCCGACCATCACTTGCCCACCACCCGCTACGGTCAGCACGGACGACTTCGGCTGTTTTGGCATCATCAATTTGCCTTCGGCAACGGCAGTGGATGATTGTTCTGCGCCAGTCACCATCACGCCGACCTGGAGTTTCGGCAGTGGTTTTGGTCCCTTCGGGAACGTTCCGCAAGGCACGCACACCATCACCTATGAGGCCAGCGATGCCTGCGGCAATACCTCGCATTGCACCACCAACATCACCGTGGAAGACCAAATTGCGCCGACGGTTATTTGTCAAAGTTTCACCGTTGCCTCCGTCACCACCACGGGCGAGGCCACCGTTTACGCCAACCTCCTCGACGCTGGCAGCTACGACCATTGCTGTATTCAGGATTACAAAGTAAAACGGACCAACCAGCCGAACTCAGCTTACGCGTCCAGCCTCGTGGTTTCGTGCGCCGACCTGCCCGGTAGCGATGTTGTCGTCACCCTTCGGGTGATGGACTGCCACGGCAATTCCAACACCTGCGATGTGACCGTGCAAGTACATGATGAACTACCACCAGTCGTCATTCCCCCCGCCGATGTGGTGGTGGACTGCAACACCGACCTCAGCAACCTCGCCATTTTTGGGCAAGCGACCGTGACCGACAACTGCTCTTTTACCCTAAATGAAACGACCACGCCGGACATCACGAACTGTGGCCAAGGCACCGTCACCAGGGTTTTCACCGCCACCGACCCCAGCGGCAATACGACCTCAGGGCAACAGGTCATCCACCTCTTGAACCAAACGCCTTGGAACGCCACGGGCAACCAAATCATCTGGCCCGTGAATTATCAAAGCCAAGCTTGCAGCGGCGAGTCCTTGGAGCCGTTCGACCTCCCCTACCCTTTCAATGGCCCGACGCTCTTGGGGCAAAACGGCTGCGAACAGGTGGCGGTAAATTACGAAGATGAAGTCTATTGGATTGCGAAGCCGGCCTGCTACAAAATCGAGCGCACTTGGACGATTCTGGATTGGTGCCAGTACCAAGCGAACTCCAACAACGGCGTGGGCATGTGGACACATATCCAGCTCATCGAAGTAACTGACAATCAAGCACCTATCTTCGTAAATACACCAACAAACTACATGGCCAGCAGCGGCGCAGGCTGCACTGGGAACGTGAATATTCCGCTGCCGCAAATCACTGATTGCAGCAACCACGTAACCATCACGGCCACAGGCGCATTGGGCAGCGGCTTTTCTTTCCAAAACGTGGCGGCTGGGGTTTACCCGATGACCTTCCATGCCAGCGATGGCTGCGGGAATACTTCGGAGCAGAATTTCACCGTCACGGTCACTGGCTGCAACACGGACGTCAGCCTCGGCGGCATGATTCAAAACCCAGCTGGCGTGCCAGTTGGACAGGTGTCCGTGAATATTTCAGGAGCAAGTATGCCTGCTCAAACGACGGTGGCGGGTGTTGGCAGTTACAGTTTCACAGGCTTGCCCAAGGGCGGCGATTTCACCATCACACCGACCAAAAACATTGGCTTCTCAAATGGCGTGACCGCTTTCGATTTGGCCAAAATCAACGAGCATATTTTGGCAGTGACGCCCTTCACGGAAGCCTGGAAAGTCATTGCCGCCGATGCGAACGGCTCTGGGGCGGTGACGGCCAGCGACCTTGTGGCCATCCAGTCGGTGATTCTGAACATCGTCCCGAATTTCCCCAGCGGGACGCCTTCGTGGCGGTTCGTGCCCATGAGCTATGCTTTCACAAACCCCAATAACCCTTGGCCTTTCCCGCAGGCCGCCTCGATGAACGATGTGGTGCAGGATGATTTGGCCGTAAATTTCATGGGGATAAAAACGGGCGATGTGAGCGGCAATGCAAACCCGGCTTTTATAGTAGGTGGTTCGTCAGGAAGCGGCAGGCAGGCAGTAACGGAGGGTCGTAGTGGTGGTGATTTTATGCTAAAAACAAAGCATCAATCACTTCGCAAAGGTGAGGTTACTGAACTTGTCTTCGAATTGGAGAAAGCCGTAGCTTGGCAGCTCACTTTGAATTTTGACCCACAATTCATTGAATTTCAGGAAATTGCTAAAAATGTAGAAGGCGAGGCAAACCCAATTTTCAACGCTTCGCAAAGCGGAGAAGGGCTGCTTTCCATGTTGTACTTTGGCAAGCAACCGCTCACACATTTTACCCTAAAAATCAAAGCGCTGGCGGATGTGAACCTTGCCGATGTGCTTCAAATTAGCTCGGAAATAACGTCCGCCGCAGCTTGGAACAACCATGACGAGCAGCTGACGCCTAAACTGGAATTCACCGAACCTGACGCCAACGCAGGAACTCAAGCCATCCTGGATTGCCAACCCAACCCATTCGGAGAGCAGACGGTCGTCGTATTCAACCTGCCAGCATCCGGCGAAGTCAATTTCACCGTATTGGATGCCGCTGGCAAACGGTTGTTTTCCACAAAAGGCAGTTTTGAGAAAGGCCGGAACGAGCTGGTTTTGCGAAGCGAAGACCTCAAAACAACGGGGCTTGTGTTCCTCAAAATGGAGGCCGCAGGGCAGGTCTTGACCAAAAAAATGGTGGTTTTACCATAAACGATTAGCAATTAGAGAGAGAAAGATTTTTTTGCGCAAAGTGCTGACGAGCAGCACTTTGCGCTTTTTTTATTTTTGAATGACCAAGCGTTTCACCACGACTTGATTCTCAATCATTATTCTCACCAAAAAGACTCCTTCGGGAAGGTTATTCAAGTCAAGTTCCAAGCTGCCAGATGACACATCAGCGCTCGGATAACTGACAACCAATTTACCCCTCATGTCAAACAAATGGATTTCCGCTTCCCTTGCGTCAATTTCATCAAAAGCCAAGGTGACCAAACGGTTGGCTGGGTTCGGGTAAAGCTGGATTTTTCGCTCCAATTGACGGTTGCTAACCGAAGACACAGCCTGCACGACATATAATTGCTGGTGTTTGCAGCCATTGGCATCTGTTATTTCAAGTTCGTAGCTACCTGCGGCAATGTTTCCGAGGTCTTCCTGCGTGCCCAAAACGTTGCCAGAAGCGTCTGTCCACTCAAAAGAATAAGGCGCTGTCCCACCTTGCACGTTGAGGTCAATGGCGCCGTTCTGCTGCCCAATGGTTGCTGGACTAATCAACACAACTGGTGCGGTTATTTCGCTTGGTTGGGTGAGCGTAGCCGACTGCGTGACCACACAACCTGCTGCATCAGTAACAGAGACGTCCACCTGTCCAGGGCCAAGGTTTTCTACATTTTGGGTGGTCTCTCCATTGCTCCAGAGGTAGCTGTAGCCTAGTCCGCCACCGCTCACATTCGCCGAAATGCTGCCGTTCGTTTCACCAAAACAAGCAATATTGACGATGTTCAAATCCACCTCCATTTCCGCAGGCACCTCAATGATGAACGAGCAAGTGTTCAGATTACCATGCCCATCATTTACTTGAAAAGTTTGTGTGGTAATGCCCGTTGGGAACGCAGCACCGCTCTGTAGGCCAGCCATTTGCACGGCCGCCAGGTTCTGGGCGCAGTTGTCACTAGCCGTGATATTGAAAACGGCAACAGGGTCGCAGTAGGACAGCACTTGGTTGTCCGGGCAAGTGAGCGTTGGGGCAATATTGTCCTGCACATTGACGATGGCCGTGCCGGAAGCCTGATTCCCGCTGGCATCTTTGACGGTCAGCACCACGGCATTTTGACCCAAATCAGCACAGGTAAAACTGGCGATATCAATGCTTTGCTCCGCAATGCCGCAGTTGTCAGAACTGCCCGCATCCAGTTGCTGTGAGGTGATACTGGCCATTCCATTCTCATCCAGATAAATGGTCAGGTTTTGCACCAAAATGGCAGGTGGCATAATGTCCACAACTTGAACAGCGGCAGTGGCAGTGCCCAAATTTCCGGCTAGGTCAACCACTGAGAGCAGCACCTCGTTGGCCCCAAGATGGCTACAATCAAAGTTGGTCTGGCCAATGCTCATGCTGGCAATCATGCAATTGTCGGAGCTACCGTTGTCAATTTGAGAAGCATCAAGGCTGGCCAACCCATCGGCGCCAAGGGCGATAACGAGGTTTTGCGTGAGCGCAACTGGCGGCTCGGCATCGTTGATTTTAATCTCAATTTCCAGTGTTGCTTCGCAACCGTTTTCATCGGAAACGGAGACGAAATAGCTGCCAGTTCCCAGCCCGTTTACCGTAGAACCTGCCTCGCCATTTGACCAGGCGAAACTGTAGTTGGAGCCACCTGTTGTGCCGCCCGAAGCAGTTACGGTGGCATCCCCATTGGCTGCTCCGCAATCGGTGCTAGTGGCTTCGTTCAGCGTAATTTCCAAAGCCGTTGGCTCCAAAATCGTCACTCCAACCGTTGCTGCGCAATTGACTGCATCAGAAATATTTGCCGTGTAAGTGCCAGCCGAAAGTCCCTCAATGGTGGCGCTGCTGCCCATATTTTCGCCGCTTGCGTTCAGCCAATTATAGGTAAATGGCGTTAGGTTTCCCAAAATGGAAACCGTCGCTTCACCGTCCGCTTGGCCAAAACAAGTGATATTACTGGCACTTACATTTGCCCCAAGTGAGCAGGTGAAGGGCGCAACCGGCACAGTCTGAACCGAAGTGCAGCCATTGCCGTCAGTCACGCTAACCGTGTAATTGGCGGAGGGCAACCCACTGATGGTGGCAGTAGTTCCACCATTGCTCCAGGCAAAACTGAAAGGCGCTGTGCCACCCGTCGGGTTGGCGGTGGCAGTGCCATTGTTGGCATTCGCTCCAGTCAATCCAGTGGCAGTGGCATTGGCGTTCAAGGGGTTTGGCTCCGCAATTTCTACGCTGGCGACTACTTCGCAGCCGTTCCCATCGGTAGCGGTAATGGTATATATACCAGGGTCAAGGCCCGTTATTTCCGCCGTTTGCGCCCCGTTTGCCCACTCAAAAACTTGTGGCGTTGTGGCATTGCTCAAGGTGATACTTGCAGTGCCATCGCTGGCCCCATGACAGGTAACATCCTGCCCAACAAGGTTGGATGAAACGGCGCAGCCGAACGAGTTCACTGTCACAGTCTGCGATTTCTGGCAGCCATTTCCGTCGGTAACGACCACTGTGTAGTTGCCCGGCGCAAGCCCAGAGATGCTTTGGCTGTTTCCACCATTATTCCACTGAAAAGTAAAATTGCCGCTGCCGCCCTGTGGGTTTGCCGTGGCACTTCCATCATTGACACCCGGTGCGGATTGCGCCGTTGTGGAAGCATTCACGACTAGGGTCGCAGGTTGGGTTATTGTCACGGTTTTAGTTGCTTCGCAATTTTCGCCATCTGTGACGACTACAGTGTAAGTACCAGCACCGAGGTTGTTGGCGGTAGCTACATTCGCACCATTCGACCAGGCGTAGGTGAAGCTGCCGTTACCGCCGCTGCCTACCGCCGTGGCGCTCCCACTGGCGCCGCCGTTGCAGTTCACGTTTGTTTGCGAAGCGATGGATGCCGCCACGGCTTGCCGCTGCACGACCGACGTGGATGCTGTGCTGGAGCAGCCGTTATTACCATTGGAAACGGTGAGCAGGTAGCTGCCGGCTGCGTCAACCGTGGGCGTGAGCGTGGTGGCCCCGCTGGCAATATGGCCATTCACCGTCGTCCAGAGATAGGCAAACTGGCTGCCAGCGCTGGACGAAGTGCCGTTCAGCACCACTTGGTTGGCTTGGCAGTTGAGGACACTACTTGGCCCTGCGTTGGCAGTGGGCGGCGTGGTGTTTTGTGAAACAATGCCCGTAGCCGTTTGTGTGCAGCCATTGCTGCCGGTGACGGTGAGCACATAGTTCCCCGTTGCGGCAACGGTCGGATTTTGTTGGTTGGAAGTGAAGCCGTTCGGGCCCACCCAACTGTAGGTCACGTTTTGGGTGGTAGAGCTGCCGCTCAAATTAACGCTCGAATTGGCACAGGTGATTGCCCCGCCCTGCGCCGAGGCCTGCGGGGCCGTGGTATTCTGTGAAACGTTGGCCGTGGCCGTGGACGTACAGCCGTTTGCGGGGTTTGTGACGGTCAATACATAAGCACCCTGAGCGGTGACGCTAGGGTTTTGCTGGTTGGAAGTAAAGCCATTCGGGCCGGTCCAAGCATAAGTAACGTTTTGAGTACTTGAGTTTCCGCTCAATATTACATTGGAGGATGTACATGTAACTGCACCTCCCGTAGCACTGATATTTGGTGGGGCAACACTGGAAGAAACAGTGGTGGTTGAACTGCCAGCGCAGCCATTCGTCGTGTTTGTGATGGTTAGTGTGTAACTGCCAGCTTGGTTCACGACAGGGGTTAAGGTCGTTGCCCCCGAAACTATGTTGCCATCAGGGGTAGTCCAAAGCACATTGAAGTATTGGCCGGTGGGGCCAACTGCGTTCAAGGTCGCTTGTGGGTTTGCGCAGCTGATATTGCCTGGAGGGCCAGATGTTACGTTTGGCGGCACTTGGTTCGCCACGACAATTGCGTAAGCAAAAGTCTGGCAGTTGTTGGTCGTATTTTCCACTAACAACTGATAAGTCCCAGGCAAACCAATCAGACAATTATTGAGGGTATTTGCCCCGGAAATAACATAGCCATCGGCCGTGCTCCAAAAATAGCTGTACTGCGGCCCCGTAGAGCTACCATTGCCGTTGAGGTACATCGTTTGGGTAGTGCAGGTCAGTGGGGCTGGTGCAGTTGCTGCCGCAAATGGGTAGGTGGGCGGAGCGACTACCATGTTCGCTTGAGTGAACGTACAGCCATTTGCATCAGTAATCGAAACACCGTAAGTACCTGCCAATAGGCCAGTGTTCAAAGGGCTTGTAGCGCCATTGCTCCACTGGATATCATAATTAGGGGTGCCGCCTATCGGCTGAATTTCAATCTGTCCGCCCATGCCAGCACAACCTTGGGCTTGAATAGTCGTCCCACTATTGCCGAGGGGGCCGGAAGCTTCGTTGACGGTGATTGGCCCCAAGGTTTTAGTACCGCCCAGTGAACCTGTGACGGTCAGTGTGTATTGGCCGCCCGACAGGTTCGAGATGCTTTGAGTAGTTGCGCCATTGCTCCATTGAAAAGTAAATGGTGGAATGCCGCCTGCAATATTGACTGAAATGGCTCCATTATTGTTGCCGAAGCAATTGACATGTGTCACATTGTTCAGCGTCAAATCGGGCGCCGAGCACCATTGTGCAACTACCCAAAGGTCATTCGCTCCCATCGGCGACAATTCGTAGATTTTTTTGTTAGGGCAAACGGCATATAGCGTTGGGAAGTAGTTGATATTGTACGAGCTGTTCAAACTTGCATTGTCAATAATTGGATAAGGTGTGCCAGTCACCCAATTACCCCAAGTGCCAGCACCCGTGCATCCCGGCTGGTCGTAGAGGCAAGCCAAATTGGTTGCATTATCAGCTTCAATCATGAAGACCATGACGTTGTCGGTGCCGGGAGGGCCATGCTGGTCATACAAGGTCTCCAGTGCGCCTGTTTGGTGATAGTTCCAGCAGGGGCCGCACCAAGTGGCAGCAAAATCCAAGAAGACAATCTTGTTATTGTTGAGGTAGCTGTAAAGGTTGCGGGGAACATTGTTGATGTCGTTCAAGGTCCAGTCTGGCGCTGTGCTGCCATTTTGGAGCTGCGCAAAAAGCATGTTCCCAGTCAAAATAAAAATGGAGAAAAAGGATAAAATTCGCTTCATAAATATTGAGTGATTTATAAAAATGAATGTGCAAATGCCAATTATTGCGCATCACAAAGTCGCCTAAAAATAATGTTTTTGGTATAAAATTGAGGTGCATTTCCAACGAAATGCCGGACAGCTAACCGAAAAGCCATCATTCCTGCACGTAAACCCGCTTCACCCGTTCCGAAATCGTCGTGAAAATCTCGTAGGGAATCGTGCCGAGGCTGGCTGCAAGCTCCTGCACGGGCAGTTCTTTTCCAAAAATAATGACTGAATCACCCGCCACCGCATCTGGGATTTCGGTCGCATCGGCCATGGTCATGTCCATGCAGACATTGCCGATGAGCGGCGCACGGCGGCCATTTATCAGCACGCTGAACTGGCCGTTGCCCGCCCGTCGCAGCAGCCCGTCAGCGTAGCCAAGGCTGAGGGTGGCAATCCGCATGGGGCGGGAGGCGACGCCCAGTCTGCCGTAGCCCACGGTCTCCCCTACCGCCACATTTTTTAGCTGTGAAATGGTTGCCTTGAGCGTGTTCACGGTCTGAAGACGGTTTTGCAACAGCCCGCTGCTGTCAATTCCGTAGAGTCCGATGCCTAGCCGCACCATTTCCATTTGCTGCGCTGGAAAACGGACGATGCCGCCGGAATTGAGGATGTGCCGCATGGGGCGGTAGCCCAGCCTCCTCACCAATTGGTCGTACATTTTTTGAAAACGGGCAAACTGCTGGCGTGTGAAATCATCGTGGGCAGGTGCCTCGCTGGCGGCCAAGTGCGAGAAAATAGTTTTTACGGTAAAAAAAGGCCCATCGTTGTCTGGTTTTAACAGCTTCAGCAGTTCATCAATGTCTTGCTCCTCGAAGCCGAGGCGGTGCATTCCCGTGTCGAGTTTGAGGTGAATGGGCTGTTGGATTGCGGATTGCGGATTGCCCCGACGATTCGTCGGGGCGGATTGGGATCCCACTGCCCTCGTAGGCTTTTCCTCCATCTGCAATTCAGAATTTGGGGCTTCGCCGTTTTGCTGCGCAAAATGGTTTTTCAAAAAGCCGCTGAAATTACGGAGCAAATCCAAACTGTAAATCTCGGGTTCCAGGCGCTGTTTCACCAATGCCTCGAAGGTAGCCTCCTCTGGATTCATCACCATGATGGGGAGTTGGATGCCCGCTTTGCGAAGCTCGACCCCCTCATCGGCGTAAGCCACAGCGAGGTAGTCAACGTTTTGAAATTCCAGCAGTTTTGCTACTTCCGTGCTGCCGCTGCCGTATGCGCCAGCCTTCACCATCACCATCATTTTGGTGCCGGGCCCAACCTGGCTTTGATAGACCCGCAGGTTGTTGAGCAGGGCACCGAGGTTCACTTCCAGCACCGTTTTGTGAAACTTGATGGCCAACTGGTTGGCGATGCGCTCGAACTCGAATTGGCGGGCACCTTTCAGCAAAACCACTTCATCCCGAAAAATAACCTGCGAAAAATCGTCCAAAAAAGCTTGGGTATTGGGGTAAAAACGGGCATCGAAGTCCTTCGGCAGCCCCTTTTTCACCTGTGCCACCTGTTTGCCGATGCCAATCAGTCGGTCAATCCGCTTCTCGACAAGCAGGCTGGCCACCGTCCCGTAAAGCTGTTCCATGGTTTGGCCACTTTGCAGGATGTCGGAAAGGATGAGGCTGCTGCGCAGTTTTTTGCCCCCAAAAGTTCGGGGCGGGCTCTGCTGCTCCAAGAAATTGAGGGCAATGCCGAGCGAGGTCAGGTCAGAATTGTAGCTATCGTTGATGATGGTGCAGCCGTTCAGGCCCTCCTTCAGTTCGAGGCGCATGGCAACGGGTTCCAGTCGGGTCATGCGCTCGGCAATCACTTCGTCGGGAATGCCCAGGTGGAGCAGCAGTGCCCAGCAATGGATGGCATTCTCGATGCTGGCGGCGTCGGTGAAAGGGATTGCGATTGCGGATTTTGGATTGCGGATTTCGGATTGGCGCAGTTCGCCTTCGAGTCGTGTGATTGTTGCAGTTTGTTGCTTCGCAAGGATTTGCAGATCGGCGGGCAGACCAGTAGCAGACCAAGTGAAAAAATGCTTGTTTTTAGCCTTAAAAGCCAATTCTATTTGCTTCGCAACGAGTTGGTTATCAACGCAGTAAATCAGCGTTCCACAATTCTTGAACAGCATCAGTTTCTCCTGAATCTTGGTTTCTACATCAGGAAAGCCCTCTTGGTGTGCTTCGCCGATATTGGTAAAAATGCCGATGGTCGGGGCGAGTATCCGTTCCAGTTTTTCCATCTCACCGGGCTGCGAGATGCCCGCTTCGAAGATGCCGAGCGAGTTTTCAGGGGTAATTTGGAGGACGGAGAGTGGCACGCCCGTCTGCGAATTGTAGCTTTTGGGGCTGCGCACGATGTGAAAATCCTCGTAAAGTAAATGAAAAAGCCACTCCTTGACGATGGTTTTGCCGTTGCTGCCCGTAATGCCGACGACTGGCAAATTGAATTGCCGCCGATGCCAGGCTGCTAAGGCATGGAAGGCTTCGTGCGTGTTTTTTACAAGGATAAAATTGGCCTGCGGGAACTGACCCGGCTTGGTCGGCGCTTTTGAAACCAAGAAATTTCGGATGCCAAATTCGTACAATTCCCGAAGGAACTCGTGCCCATCGTGCCGCCTTCCCTGCATGGCGATGTAGATTGAGCTGGCTGGAAAAATGACTTGGCGGCTATCGAGCAGCAAGTGTTCGATGACGGCATCGTGCGGCGGTTGGAGGAATTGGCCGCCTGTGATTTCGGTGATTTGTTGGACGGAATAGCGCATAATTGAGCAAAAGTAAAGCAAAGTATAGAGTTACAATGGTTCGTGAGGTTTATGGTTTCAAGTTTCACGGCAGCGGCTGCTGAAATTGTTTTTTACTGTTTTTTTTGGTAAAAACCACCGTTTCAAAAGTTCGATTGGTTTGCATTACAGCAATAAAATCTATGAAACCTTAATCTTGAAACCTTATGAACCATCGAAATACTTACCCCAATCAAAATTCTTACCTTCGCCGCTCTTTTTCATCAAACATCACAAGTATTGATAACGCATATCAACGGTACGATTACCCACAAAACAGCCACTTATATCGTGGTGGAGGCGGGCGGAATCGGCTACCACGTAAATATCAGCCTGAGCACCTACGCCAAAATTGAAAAACTGGAAAAGGTGAAAATCCTGACCTTCCTCAACATCAAGGAGGATGCCCACACGCTGTACGGCTTCGCTGAGGACGAGGAGCGGGTGCTGTTCACTCACCTGATTTCGGTATCGGGCATTGGGCCAACGACGGCGCAGGTGATGCTCTCGCAGATGAGTGCCGAGGAAATCAGGTCGGCCATCATCGGCGAAAACGAGGTGGCGCTGCGAAAGGTGAAGGGCATTGGCCCAAAAGCGGCGAAGCAAATCATCCTTGACTTGAAGAGCAAAATGATGAAGTCTGGCGGCGACCTGACAGTGTCGCTGCTTCCTGCGGACAATACCATCCGAGAGGAAGCGTTATCTGCCCTGCTGTCCTTGCAGGTGAACAAAATTCAGGCGCAAAAGGCGCTGAACAAGGTACTGGCCGAACAACCGGGTGTGAAAACCGTAGAAGATTTGGTCAGGTTGGCTTTGAAACAGTTGAATTGAGTTGTTGGGGTATTGAGATATTGGCAATAACTCAATACCCCAGTCATCCAATAATGTTAAAAACCACTCCTTGCAAAGGCCAGCACAACGAATGGCGTTTTAGCGCAAACAAACGAGACTAAGAAAGGACTTTGGTACTTTTACGGAGATGATTTTCAACTAATATTTTATAGCAAGAACCCAACTATTCACCATCCTTTTCGTAAACCTGCATTTGGCCATTATTGGCCTCAATCCAGTCCTTTTTTCAGCTCGTTACTTTTTTTTAAGCAGATTGTCTTTCAAAAGAAATTCTAGTTATTGCACATGCATCTTATGAAGAAGAGAATTATTCTACCCGGTATTTTGATGGTTATCGGACTTTTTGCACTCACCACTCCCATGCGTGGCAGCAGCCATTTTCCCGAAAATCCTTATTCCCCTGAATATGTTTTGGCAACCCATGAGAACAGTCCCGCCAAGCTAAGTTCAATGCTTACTTCGCTACTCACAGTGCCACAAGATACCATCCCGCTCGAACCTCGTAACGGTGATTTTTATACCACGCCCAGTTCCAATCCTTTCGACCTGAAAGACCCGAAAGAGGTGAAACAGACCGTGGAATTTGACCCAGTCACCAACCAGTACATCATCACCGAGAAAATTGGCGACGACTACTTCAGCCCTCCCACCTACATGACATTTGAGGAGTTCATGGACTACCAGACCAAAAAGCAGGAACAGGATTACTTCAAGGAACTGAACGGGTCGGGGCAGCGTGGGGTGAACGGGAAGTTGGATCCTATCGGAAAAATTGATGTGAAAAACCAGCTCATTGAGCGGCTTTTTGGCGGCACGAAAGTGGACATCCAGCCCAAGGGCAATATTGACCTGACCTTCGGGGTGGACTATTCCAATACCCAGAATCCAAGTTGGACCAAGCGCCAGCAACGGCGGGGCGGTTTTGATTTTGACATGGACATCCAGATGAACGTGGAGGGCTCCATCGGTGAAAAACTCAAACTCAGCACCAATTACAATACAAAGGCAACCTTCGACTTCGACAACACGATGAAGCTCGATTACAACACGGATGCTTTTGGGGAAGACGACATCATCAAGAAAATAGAAGCTGGGAACGTGAGCCTTCCGCTCAAAAGCACGCTCATCCAAGGTAGCCAAAGCCTTTTTGGCTTAAAAACCGAGTTGCAATTTGCGAAGCTAAGGTTGGCGCTTGTTGCTTCGCAACAACGCTCTAGGCAGGACGACGTCACACTGAAAGGTGGCAGTCAGTTTCAGGAATATGAAGTATTTGCGGATGCTTACGACGAAAACAGGCACTTCCTACTCACTCATTATAACCGCAACAATTTTGAAAACTCGCTGTCCGACCTGCCAGCCATCAAGACGCTTTTTAAAATCCAAAAAATTCAGGTTTGGGTCACCGACACGAGGGGCAGCACGGAAAACATCAGGGACATCGTGGCCATTGCCGACATCGGGGAGACCACTCGTATGACCAATAACTCTGCGGCCATGCAGCCCCCGGCAGTGCCAGTATATCCAGACAACAAGGGACAGGGCTTGCCTGATAACTACGCCAACCCTATTTATCCGGCATTGTTGGCTAACGCCAGTTCAAAGCAGGTGGAGCGTATCGTGAACGTGCTGAAAACACCGCCGTTCAACTTCCAGCAAGGCCGTGATTTCGAGAAAGTGACTGCACGCCTGCTATCAACCTCTGAGTACACCTTCCACCCAGAGCTTGGTTTTATCTCTATCAACCTTAATATTCAGCCAGATCAAGTAGTGGGCGTCGCCTTCGAATACACCTACAGAGACAAGCTGTACCAAGTGGGGCAAATGGCAGAAGACGTGGCGCAAAATACGGGCATTTCAAACAGTCAGGATTCGACTCAAATCCCAAACCAGAACGTGCTTTTTGTGAAGATGCTAAAAAGCACCGTGCAGCCCGTCAACCTTCCGACCTGGGATTTGATGATGAAAAACGTGTACAATATCGGTGCCTACAACGTTTCACAAGAAGACTTCAAACTGGACATTTTTTATGACGACCCAGGGCAGGGCAGCAAGCGGTTTTTACCAAGCAGCAACCTTGCTGGCATTCCGTTATTGCGGGTTTTCAACCTCGACCAACTCAACGTACAGAACGACCCACAACCCGATGGCGTGTTCGACTATGTGGAAGGCTTGACGATACAATCCCGCAACGGGCGTGTCATGTTCCCAGTATTGGAGCCATTTGGGAGTGCGCTCAGGGCTAAAATAGCCGACCCCAGTGAAGCCTTGGAAGAAAAGAAATATGTTTATGACCAGCTTTACCGGCAAACCCTTTTCAACGCTCGGGAATTTCCTGAGTTGAATCGTTTTACCATAAAAGGCACTTACAAGTCCAGTGTTTCCAGCGAAATTTCATTGGGCGCATTCAATATCCCCCCAGGGTCTGTGATAGTGACGGCGGGTGGGGCGCCCCTGGTAGAGGGCAGGGATTACGAAGTGGACTATTCGATTGGCAAAGTGCGTATCCTCAACGACGCCATCCTCAATTCTGGAACCCCCATAAAAGTATCTTTTGAAGACAATACGCTGTTTGGATTCCAGACCAAGTCCATGATTGGTATGCGGGCAGATTACGAAGTAAACAAACACCTGACCCTAGGTGCTACTTATCTGCGGTTATTCGAGCGGCCTTTTACCCAAAAGGTGAACATTGGCGACGACCCTATCAACAACCGGATGTTCGGCCTTGATGTGAACTACAGCAATGAAGTGCCTTGGATCACGAAAATGGTGGACAAGCTACCGTTCATTTCTACCAAAGCCCCTTCCAACGTCACACTTTCCGCCGAAACGGCGGCCATCAAACCGGGTCACGCCCGTGCCATCAACGAAAATTCGGAGGCGGACAAGGGCGGCGTCGTTTATATTGATGACTTCGAGGGAAGCGCCCAGCCCATCAATGTCCAATCGCCATTTAATGGTACAAACGGCTGGGTAATGTCAAGTATCCCGCAAAACGACATGTTTCCGGAATCAGGGCTGAGAGACAATATTTTAGCCGGTGTAAATCGGGCCCATTTGAGTTGGTTCAGGATGGAGCCAGGCAGTGACATTCGGGGGGACGGCGACAGTGGCAACCCTTATTCGCAGAACATCAGACAGCAGGAAATATTCCCCAACCTCTCCAACCAAAACAGTTTTGGCGACAATTTCACCCAGATACTGGACATAGCGTACGACCCCACCCGGCGTGGCCCCTACAATTATGACACGCCAGGAGGTACGATATTTTCCAAAGGCTTGAACACCTCGAACGCCCGTCTGCTGGAACCAGAAACCCGTTGGGCAGGTATCATGCGGCAGTTGACGACCAATGATTTTCAAACCGCCAATATCGAATACATCGAATTCTGGATGATGAGCCCCTACTTGGACAAAACGGGCGCAGATGCCGGAAACCCTGATGCCGCTAATGGTGACATGGACGGTTATATCTATTTCAACCTCGGAAATATTTCCGAGGATATCATGCCCGACTCTCGGAAGTTTTTTGAAAATGGCCTTCCTGGCCCAAATACAACGGGGCGCCGAGCGGCAAACACCAATTGGGGAAGAGTGCCGCTCACGCAGCAAATCACTACCCAGTTTGACACGGATCCTGAAAACCGGGCTGCGCAAGACGTGGGCCTCGATGGGCTCTCAGATGTCGCTGAGCGGGTGAAGTTTAAACCCTTTTTGGATGCTATCAATAATCCAACCACGGGCATTACCGACCCTGATATTCGTGCGTCAATATTCAATGACCCCTCCAACGATGATTTTGTTCACTTCCGTTACGGCGAAGATTTCAATAACAATACACCACTTTTAGAGCGGTATGATCGCTTTTTTGGAACAGAAGGCAACACGCCTATCTTACAAGGGGAACAGACCTCACCTGCTTCCACGCTTTTGCCAGATGGCGAAGACCTTGATGGCGATCGCACTTTGAACGAAACGGAAGGGTATTTCCAGTACCGGGTTCCTATCAAATACGATGGCGGCAAGGGGATTGACCTCGACAACCCGTTCATCACTGACGTTACGACTGGCGAAAATGGCCGGGTTTGGTACCGATTCAGGGTTCCACTTGACGTGCCAGCCTCCGACCCAAACTTTGCAAAAGTAGGTGGGATTGAAGATTTCCGCTCCATACGCTTCATGCGCATGTACTTCAAGGACTTCAAAGCGCCTGTTCAGTTTCGCTTCGCAACGCTTGACTTGCAGCGCAACCAATGGCGTCGCTACAAGCAGGACATTGGCGAGGCATGTATTTCTGCTGACCCAGACGACTTCCAAGGGCAGACTGTTTTTGAGCTAAACAAAGTCAATATTGAGGAAAACAGCCAGCGCCAACCTTTCAACTACGTGTTGCCTCCGGGCATCACCCGTGAGCAGGCACTGGGCGTAAACCTGCAAGCTTTTCAGAACGAGCAGGCCTTGACGATGAAGGTTTGCAACTTAGCAGATGGTGATGCAAGGGGCATGTTCAAGAACCTGAACCTTGACATGCGTTACTACAGCAAGCTGAAAATGTTTGTACACGCAGAACCAACTGACTGTGGCATGGGCCCAGAGCCACTGGACAATGAAGACTTAAGGGTTTTTGTGCGCTTCGGCAGTGACTTTAAGAACAATTTTTACGAGTACGAAATACCGCTGACGCTCTCCGACCCGGATGACCCGACGCCGAAAAACGACAGCAAATACCAGCGGGTTGTTTGGCCGAAGGACAATGACATCAGTATTGTTTTTGATCAATTGAAAACGTTGAAACTTAATCGGAATGCAAGTTCGACCAGTGCTGGGCAGATATATTCAGATGAAATTGATAGGGACAACGGCTTGGGCAAGGCCCGTATCAGCATCAAAGGAGCCCCCAACCTTGGCAATATAAAGGCACTGATGATCGGTATCCGAAATGCAAAAGAAGGCGACGAATGCGACCCGAGCGATACGAAGAGCGTAGAAATATGGGTGAATGAGCTTCGGACATTCGGACTCGATGAAAGAGGCGGCGTGGCTGCCACTGCCCGAGCGGATATCCAATTGGCCGACCTCGGCACCCTGAGCCTTTCTGGCAAAGCCAGCAGCATCGGTTTTGGGGCGCTTGACCAAAAATTGCTAGAGCGGAGCCGGGAGCAGATTACGCAGTACGATATTGCCACCCAGGTGGCACTCGACAAGTTTTTGCCCAGTGGTTTTGGGCTGAAACTGCCTTTTTATTTCCAATACTCCAGCGAAGTCCACAACCCTCAGTTTGACCCCTATGATTTGGACATCGAAGTGAGCGATAAAAAGAAACTGGTCAGCGACCCTGCGGCCTATAAAAAACTGGTGCAGACGGCGACCAAGATCAAGAGCTACAACTTCACAAACGTACGTTGGGAAGACCCTAATTCCAATGGTAAAAAAATGCCTTGGAGCTTGTCGAACTTCAGCTTTACCTATGGTTTTGAGGAGACCTCACGCCGTGACCCCATTATTGAAAGCGATGTGCTCACCCGTAATCGTGGCGCCATTGACTACACTTACCAGCGGAACGTCAAGTACATCGAGCCATTTAAAAAACTGATTAAAAAGGACAAGTACCTCAAGTTTATCAAAGAGATAAACTTTAATCTTTTGCCGAATTCGTTCAGTGTTTCCACAGACCTCGACCGACGTTTCAACAAGACAAAATATAGGTTCTCCGGTGACAACCCACTTTACAATACCTATTTCAATAAACAGTTCCTCTGGACCCGCCGCTATGATTTAGCTTGGGATTTCACCAAAAACCTGAAGTTTAAATTCAATGCAGACAATACTGGTGTAGTTGACGAGCCAGAAGAGAACGAAATGATCAGGCGGAACCAACTTAGTTCCAGCGACCCTGAGTACATCTCCAATATCAAGGATTACCGAAGGGAAGCCATTTTCAAAAATATGCGTGATTTTGGCCGAACCAAAAGCTACAAGCACCAGTATTCATTGACCTACAACGTACCCTTAAAGGCGTTCCCGTTCATGGATTGGACAAGCCTGAAACTTTCCTACGATGCCGATTACTCGTGGGATGCCGCCAGTCTTGCCACCAATGCACAGGCACTTGGCAACGTCATCACCAATGGCCAGCGCCGTCAAGTGGAAGGAGACCTTGACTTTGAAAAGCTTTACAACTATTCAAAATACCTTAAAAAAATCAACTCTAAGCCAAAGCCAGGTACAAAAACCAAAGGCGGTAAAAACGAGGTGGATGCCAAGGACGTAGAAGGTAAGCCAAGCCGAAAAGATAAAAAATCGAAAGATGCCCCACCTACCAAAGATGGCAAGGATGCGGTTGGCAAGGACGGAAATGGCAAGGACAAAAAAGCACCCGGCAAGGACGATAAGGCCAAAGAACATGAGCCATCTTTCGTGGAGCGGGCGCTCATTCGGCCACTGATGACGGTTCGTAAGTTGAAGGTTCGCTACACGGAAGACTATGGAACTGTAATACCCGGTTATTTGCCACAGTCCAAACTTTTGGGCATGAACAAGTTCACCTCGCCGGGCTGGGATTTCATAGCAGGCAAGCAGCCGAACATCAACCCAGATGACTACTACACAGACAAGGATTGGCTGCACAAAAACTGGCAGTGGATTACCCCAGACCTTGAGTACGCACTTCCAAAAAACGTGACCCAAAACTACGAGCAGGTCATTGATGGAAAATTGGACCTCGAACCTTTCTCCGATTTTCGGGTCACCATGGAAGCCAAACGCTCTAAAGGTAAGAACCACGTGGAGGAATTCCGGCGCTATGATGACCTTGGCGGTGATCCTGTACAGCAAGAGTTTAGGCACGCCAACACGACCGATTATGGGCAGTTCACGACAAGCTACTCTGCGCTGAACACTTTGTTTATCAGTGGTGAAAAAGGGCTAAATGACCTGTTCCAAGAGTTTTCTGACAACAAACTCATCGTGGCGAATAGGTTGGGAACCGGCGTTCACCAAAACCCTGACTCTTCTTATCTGGGTTACCCGAAAGGTTACGGGCCATTCAGCCAAAACGTATTGCTGCCATCGTTCATCGCCGCATACACTGGGCAGGACGCCAATACCATTAAATTATCGAACAACTACGTGGGAGACGTTATCATCAAAACACTCCCCCGCCCCAACTGGCGCTTGACCTACAATGGTCTCTCGAAACTGGGCAACCTGGCCGATATTTTCCAAAGCATTTCCATCACGCACGGCTATCAGGGCAAACTGGTGGTGAACAGCTTCGACACTGACCGCCAGTTCGACCGAAACAACCTGACCAAGGTCAAGGAAACCACCTTGGACTACTACTCCCGCTTTGAAATCCCAGACATTCAAATTGACGAGCAGTTCAGCCCACTTTTGGGGATTGACGTTCGGCTTAAAAATGATATGTCCTTCAAGGCAGAATACAAAAACAGTCGGCTATTGCGGTTGGAGCTGATTGGCACCGGTCGTTTGCGAGAAACTAAAGCTTCTGAATACACGGGCGCTTTTGGCTATAAATTGAAGGATGCCAAAATCAGCTTCCTTTCTCCGAAGAAGAAAAAGAAGACCTCAAAAAAGGAGGATACTAAGAAGCCGAGCAACAACAGGCCAGGCCAGCGGGCCAGCCAAAGCACGCCCGGCGACATGGACTTCACGTTCGACCTCTCCATCCGGGACGACGTGACGAATATCCGGGAACTGATAACCGGCCTCGTGGAGCCTGACCGAGGAAACAGGCGCATCACGATTGCCCCGGCCATCACGTACCAATTGAACAACCAGCTGTCGCTGCGTTTCTTTTTTGATTATTCTAAAAACATCCCGTACACCTCGGCCGGGTACACCACCACCAATATCCGAAGTGGTGTGACGGTCAGGTTTACCCTGTGACATAGGTTACAATAGCAGCATGAAAAGCCCCGAAACCAAATTTCGGGGCTTTTCTTTTTGGTGAAATAGCGCAATTTTGCGCAGCACCTGAAATCCAGAACAAATTCAGGTCGCAAAATGCTATCTTTGGCTGCGCCAAAAACACCAAAAATACAAATCTGAATAAGTGCTCAAAGACAATCACCACCGCCCGGTAAATTACTTGCGCCTCGCAGTGACCGACCGTTGCAACCTTCGCTGCTTCTACTGTATGCCGGAGGAAGGCATCGAGTATATGCCCAAAGCGGAGTTGATGAGCTACGAGGAAATGGTGCGAATCGTGCGGATGCTGGTCAGTTTGGGCATCCAAAAACTGCGCATCACGGGCGGTGAGCCTTTCATCCGGCGAGACATGATGGATTTTTTGGGGGAAATGAGCAGGATGGATGGGCTGCAGGAAGTCAACATCACCACAAACGGTGTCGTGACCGCCCCACTCGTGCCAGCGCTAAAAAAACTGGGCATCCGCTCCGTCAACCTCAGCCTGGATACACTCGATCGGCAGCTTTTTCATGAAATCACCCGACGTGACGACTTCGATAAGGTGATGAAAACCTTTGACGCTTTGCTCTCACACGGCATTTCCACCAAAATAAATGCGGTGATGATGGAGGGCAAAAATGACAACGACCTCCTTCCTCTGGCCATGCTCACGAAAGACCATCCCGTTGGTGTTCGTTACATCGAGGAGATGCCGTTCAACGGCGGCGAGGCGCATTACGACCAGCTTTGGTGGAGCCACCGCCGCATCCTTGAAACACTGAAAAGCCATTTTCCGAATTTGGAAAAAATACCCGACCCACCCTCCTCAACTTCCTACAATTACCGGATACCGGGGCATCGGGGCACGGTGGGCATCATCGCTGCCTACAGTCGCACGTTTTGTGGCACCTGCAACCGGATCCGCCTCACGCCGCAGGGACTGATGAAAACCTGCCTGTACGACGACGGCGTTTTCAACATTAAAAACCTGCTTCGTGCTGGCGCAACAGACGAGCAGCTCGGCCAAGCGGTACTGGATGCCCTCGGCAATCGGGCCAAAGATGGCTTCGAGGCGGAAGGGCGTCGGCGCTTTGGGTTGCCAGTTTCGGAGAGCATGGCGACCATTGGCGGGTGAGAGCGTGAGCGGGTGAGCGGGTGAGAGCGTGAGAAGAGTGAGAGGGTTGAAGTTGGATATTGAAATTATTTTAGATTTCGACTTTAACCTAAGTCATTCATTTTCAATGACTTGCGCCTCGTAAATCGTAAATCGTAAATCTACCTACCATCAATCATTTACCGTTAAACAAGTTGAACCTCGCAATTGACATCGGGAATACCCGCACCAAACTTGCTGTATTTGACGGCGACACACTGCTTCGCAAAGAAATCTGGGAAGAACTGACAGTGGCGAAGCTAAAACAGTTGGCATACAACCAAAAGCTCGAAAAAATCATCCTTTCCAGTGTTTCCAGGCAGTCGGAGGAGGTGATGGCCTTTTTGAAAAGCCATGCTACCTTTCTTGAACTGTTACCAGGGACACCGCTTCCGATTCGCATCCAATATAAAACGCCGGAGACGCTTGGCAAGGATCGGATAGCTGCGGCAGCTGGCGCTGGCCATTTGTTTCCAAAAGAAAATTGCCTCGTGATTGATGCGGGCACTTGCATCACCCTTGACCTGTTGAATGCCGAGGGGATTTTCCTCGGCGGCAATATTTCGCCGGGCATCGAAATGCGATTGAAGGCCATGCACCATTTCACAGCAAGGCTTCCGCTGGTAAAAAGCACCCTGGAACTGCCCGACGAATTGGGCGACAGCACCGAAAATGCGATCAGAAACGGCGCAGAATTGGGTGCTTTGTTGGAAGTTGAGGGCTTTATTCGGGCTTGTAGGAAGAAATATCGGCCACTTCGGGTTGTTTTAACGGGAGGTGACGCTGATTTTTTTGTTAAACACACCAAAACCAAGATATTTGCGCACCAAAATTTAGTCCTGTTGGGATTGAATCAAATTTTACAACATAATGTCAAACTTTCAGAAGGATTTTAGAGGTTGTTTGAACACGCTGTTTTTCTTGTTATTTGCCACTGCCGTATTTGCGCAGCCGAAAGAAAACTCGCCTTACACCCGTATCGGATTAGGAGAAAATATTTACAACTCGCTTTCGTCCTCCGGTTTTGGAGGGCTGTCGGCGGCTTATTACGACCCACTCCACATCAATTTACAAAACCCTGCCGCCTACGGTTGGCTCAGCACGGCTACTTTTGAGGCAGGTTTTTATGCCAAACACTCCAATCTTACGCTGGGAAGTGAATCATCCGAGAACTGGTCTGGCAACTTGAGTCATATCGCTTTGGCTTTCCCAATGCACAATACCCTCAACGATGTGCTGTCCAAAAAACAGCGCAACCTGCACTGGGGCATGAGCTTCGCATTGTTGCCAAACTCAACCGTTGGATACGACATCCAAACCACTGCAATCAATGCTAACCAAGACACCACTGGCAATATTTACCAAGGTTCTGGCGGCACCAATAAATTCCTCTGGGGCAATGCCGTGCGCTACAAGAATTTTTCAGCGGGAGCGAATATCGGGTTCATGTTCGGGCAGTTGGAAAGCACCAGAGAGCTTGATTACCTGAACTTGGACAATTCTTACCGAGATGTTTTCGAAGACAATATCAGTGTCCGTGGCTTCATCTGGACGCTCGGCGCACAGCAGCAAATCATGCTGGAACCTAATAAAAAAGACCAAGAAACCTACACGGGAAAGTCTTTAATCGTTGGTGCCTACGGCAATTCAGCCACCAATTTTGATACCCGGAGCACTTTCCTGAGGTCGAGGTACAACCCGAGTATATTACACCGGGATACATTGGCTTTTGAGGAAGACCAAGAAGGAGCTGGCAGGCTGCCCGCTGAAATCACCCTTGGCGTGATGTACCAAAACCCTGGCAAATTCCGCTTGGGCGCTGAATATTATTTTGGCAAATGGAGCAAATACGAGAATGACGCCAAGCCAGATGCCCTTTTTGACAGCCGCCGGATAGCCGTTGGGGCAGAATTTATCCCCGATATTTCCTCGTACAACAATTACCTGAAGCGGGTGCGCTACCGTGCTGGTTTTTACCACAGAACCGACCCTCGCCTCAATGACCTTAAGCAATATGCGCTGACCGTGGGTTTTGGGTTGCCCGTCATTTTGCCAAGGCAACAGACTTCGTTTGTTAACTTGGCCTTTGAGTTTGGGAAGTACGACACGGCCAATGCCATCAAGGAGAATTTTGTGAAAATGTCACTTGGATTCACTCTAAATGACAGCAGTTGGTTCTTCAAGCGCAAATTTGGATAAAATCTGCCGAGCAGTTTTCAGCGTCCATTTGATGGTGATTTTGCGAAGCAAAAAAATACCAAAAAGAGAACTGGCTGCAAGCATTCAATTATACAAAACTTAAACGTAAACATCTGATTATGAAGAATTTAGTAAAGCTTTTTGTTGTTGTTCTTGTTGCAGGTTCCTGGATGTCACCTGCGTTTGGCCAATGCGAGACTTGGCTTAAATCGCCCCAGAAAGATGCACTGGAAGAAGCACACGTGCTTTACCGCCAGTTCATGAAAACGGACGAGTACGAAAAAGCATTTCCGTACTGGGAAAAAGCATACAAAGGCGCACCTGCTGCCGATGGCCAGCGTTCCATGCACTACACGGACGGTCGCAAAATCTACCTTGAAAAGTTCAAGAAGGAGACGGATGAGGCCAAGAAAAAAGAATATGCCGCCATGGCACTTCGCTTGTTCGACGAGCAGGGCCAATGCTACCCAGACGAAAAAGCCACCGCTTTGGGCTTGAAGGCTTACGAGATGTTTTACACCATCAATTCGCCCTACCCCGACACAAAGAAAGCCTGTGATGAAGCGATTAAAGCTGGTGGCGACAAGACAAGCTATGTGGTCTTTCAGCCTTATTCCTCCATCGCTGTTTGGCAGTTCCAGAACAAGCAAATGACTGCGGAAGAGGCACGTAACGTTTACACCAAACTGAATGAAATAGCTGACTACGGCATCGCCAACAATGCAAAACTCTCTGATGCATTCAAGCAGGCTAAGGAGGCAATGAACGCCAGCTTTTTGTCAATTGAAAACGAGATTTTCGATTGCAATTTCTTCAAAAGCAAACTGGAGCCTGACTACCGTGCACACCCAGATGACACAGAGGTTATCAAGTTTGTTTACAACAAGTTGAAACAGCAAGGGTGTTTGGACGAAGACCCACTCGTAGCTGAGTTGAAGGGACGTTACGAGACCATCATAGCCGCTGAAAACGAAGCGAAAATGGCCGCCTATTACGAAGAAAATCCAGGCGACTACGGTATTTCCCTTTTCAAGGAAGGCAAATACAACGAGGCCTTGGCTAAGTTTGAAGCAGGTATCAGCAAGGAAAAAGCAGGCGCCGGCGACAATGAGAAGCTTGCCAACTACTATTTCTACATGGCCTCCATCGAGTTCCGCCAACTGAACCGCTACTCCGCTGCCCGTGAAGATGCCCGCATGGCCGCCAAGTACAAGCCAGGATGGGGCCAACCCTACATGCTCATCGGTGACATGTACGCCTCCACCAGCAATTCTTGCGGCAACGATGCCTTCGATGCTGCCCTGGCAGTGTTGGCTGCCATTGACAAATATGCTTACGCAAAATCCATTGACGGAGACGTAGCAGGCGAGGCAAACAGCAAGATTGGCCGATACAGTGCCTACTACCCCAGCAAAGAGGAAGCGTTTATGCGCAAGTACACGGAGGGCTCCTCGATGACCGTTCCTTGCTGGATTGGAGAGACCGTAAGACTGAGGTTGAAATAAACGCCAAAGTTTCCATAGGAAATGAACATTTCCGAAGCCCCGTTTTTTTGAAAAGAACGGGGCTTTTTTGTTGTTTTGTGAATTATTCACTCAAAGCAAAAAAGCTCAAAATTCAACACTGATGATGACTAGACTATTTTCCGCACTGTTCTTTTTGGCCATGCTGGCAGGCTGCACGCCTAAAACGCCAAAGGCCACCACCGAAACTCCCACCAAGCCGGTGAAAGACCCGAACAAACCCTGCAAAACCTTTGACGACTCGCAATACCCTGACAAGACGCTCGAAGAGTTTGTGCTTTACAAGGATTTCCTGAAAGCCAACGACTGGACTGGCGCCTGGGAAAAATGGCAGTACGTTTATAAAAATGCGCCCAATGCCGATGGCAACCGCTCCACGGTTTACACCGATGGCATCAAGTTTTATGAGCATTTCATGGAAATGGACTCCACCAAAAAAGAGGAGTACATCACCGAGATTTTCAAAATCTACGATGCGATGGAGAAGTGCATGGGCGACGGCGGCCATGTCACGGGCCTCAAGGCGTTCGACTATTTTTTCAAATACCCGACCCGCATTTCGAAAGAAGAGCTGTACAAGCTTTTCAAAAAATCCATCGAACTGGACGGCGGCAAGCCCCGCTATTTCATCCTGAACCCGTTCACATCTACCTTGGTTGACTTGGCACAGGAGGAAAAAGTACCAACGGCCGAGGCGCAGCAATACAACCAAATCATTCGGGATGCCATCGCAAAAGGACTGGCCGAGTGCAAGGGCAAGGACTGCGAGAACTGGCAAATCATCGCCGAATATGCCCCTGCCCGATTGGAGGCGCTGGAATCCATCGAAGATTTTTACCCATGCAGCTACTACAGTGACAAGTACTACCCACAGTTTCAGGCCAACCCAAAGGACTGCGAAATCATCATCAACACCTACAGCCGCATGAAATGGGGCAAATGCGACGACAACGACCCCAAGTTGAAAGCGGTTAACGATGCCTACCTCGCCAATTGTAAAAAGCCGGACGACGACGCACCTACTTGCAACGAGCTTTTGCGGAGCGGCAAATACCGGGACGCCGTGAAATGCTTGGAGGATGCCATCCCGAACATCAGCAACAACAGCGACAAGGCGAAGTACAATTACCTGATTGCCCAGATTTACTTTGCCTACCTGAAGAACTACCCAAAAGCTCGGCAGTATGCCCGTGAAGCATCCCGCCAGCGGCCAGGTTGGGGCGACCCCTACATCCTCGTTGGCTTGATGTATGCATCAAGTGGCCCAATCTGCGGGCCGGGCCGGGGCTGGGACAGTCAGATTGTCGTTTGGGCAGCCATTGACGAGTGGCAGCGGGCCAAGTCCGTGGACTCAAGCGTGAGCGGCAAAGCCAACGGCTACATCAACCAGTACAGCCAGTACATGCCCTCGAAAGAGGAGCTTTTTCAGCGCTTGAAAAAAGAGGGCGACTCGTATTTCGTGCCTTGCTGGATTCAGACGACGACGACGATTCGGGCGAAGCCGTGATAGGCGATTTGCCCTTATAAACAAAGGTGACACCTTTTAAAAAGGTGTCACCTTTTTTCATTTTACAAACAATTGTATTGCAAAATTCTGCATCGCCAATAAAATAATAGCCCAAACGCTTGCAAAATAAAACCCAAGTATTATTTTTGACCCCGAGAACACGAGCTTACGGAAAGAATAGACCCTGAAACCCTCTTCTTCCGCAGCTTTAACTGAACATACATGGTGGGAAAACTTGAAAACCGGGAGGCTTGGCTTTGGCTTTGACTGTGTATGAATATTTCGGCGATTGGTTGGTCGAATTTGAGAAGACAGGGTACAAATCAAATCTCACTAAATTTAGCTATCGAACCAAGCAGCTAAACTTAAATAATAGTCTCCATCAAAACATAGCAAATGGATTCATTTAAACTCCTAATAGTCTCATTTGTAGCCTTAGTTTTCATCGGGTGCAAAAAAATCTACGACTTTTCGAGCGGCGTCAATACAGAGGTAATGATGGATTCGTATCAAGGGATTTATGGCTCAGGAGATTCATATCCAATCAAGAATTCATTCTACCCTTATGGGAATAAATTATTCACTGAAATCAGGTATTCAAAAGACAAGGACTATAACTATCTTTTAATGTTGAACCCTACCGATTCAACAATTTCCTTCGAGTGTCAAGATGGGCAACCGAGGATGATACAGGAAGCAAAAGATATGGAAGGTAACTGGAGACCAATTGAGTACTGGAGCTTTAGCTTCTGTGGCAATAGTTATGGAACCTATCGATTGAAACCGAGTCAAAAAATCTACTTTAAAATCAGGAAATACAATGGCCCCTTTCTTACCAGCCTGAGAGTAAAATATATAATGAATAAGGAAATGAAGTATAGTCCTAATTATTGGGGAATGATAAATCTAAATCAGTTCATTAAACCTGAAAAGATTTCTCCGAGACAGTTTTTGGAGCAATAACTATACCCCCGCTCTCGCAACCTTGCAACTCCCGAACTTCCAAAGCAGCCATCAACAACAATAAAACAATCAAACAATTCAGCAATCAAACAATTCAACAATGACTTTTTAAACTCAATCCAAATGGCAAGCACATCAGAAGCAACCATCGGCAGCAACCTCACCAGCCTCGGCAAATTGATTGCCAAGTACACCGACATGGGGGAGGATTACAAACCGGGCAAGGTGGCGTACAAGCTCCCGGCGCTCATCGAACTGAAGACCACCGCTACCGCTGCCCACAAAGCCGTCGGCGATAAAAAGCAGGCGTATAAGCTCGAAGTGGCCAAGCGAGCCGCAACCTTTAAGCCCCTCGACAAGCTGACCACCCGCTGCCTCAACATCTTTTTCACCTCCGATGCACTGGCGCAGGTGAAAGACGGAGCAAAGGCATTGGCCGACAAAATCAGGGGCAAGGACACGAGCACACCGCCCGCATCGGGTGGGACGCCGGAGGAAAACAAACACTCGACCCTCCAGCAGTCGTTTGGGATGAAGGCGGAAAACTTCGGCCTTTTCATCGAGATGCTTCGGGCCGAACCAACCTACTTGCCGGGGAAAAAGGATATTGAGGTAGGGTCTTTGGATGAGTTATTGGTGACGATGCTTGCGAAAAGCGAAGAGGTGGAAACGGCCTTCGTGGACTGGAAAACCGCCCTGAGCAATCGGGATAAGCTATTTTTCGAGGAAAATACTGGCTTGGTGGACATTGCGCTCGGCACGAAAAAGTACGTCCTCGGGGATTTCGGCTCGGACTCGCCGGAGTATAAAGCGATAAAAGGTATCAAGTTTACCAGAAAGAAAACCTAGGTATCGTGCCCCCTCGCCGACCGGAATCTCTTGGGCAAAATCATCAAAAAAGTCGTCTGCATGTGCAGGCGACTTTTTTGTTTAGAAAAAAAACCATTGAGGATATAGGCACACCAATTGAGGGTTTTGATACCCCAATTGAGGATATAGTCAACCCATTTTAGGATTTAAGCAGTCTGTTTTAGGGGATTGAAATACCAATTGAGGGGTTAAGCAACCTGTTTTAGGAGATAGGCGCATTGACGGAGGGTATTGGCAACCCAATTTGGGGTTTGGCGAGGCTGATTGTGGGTTTTGATGGTATATCTGTTCGGTCAGCCGGATGATGCCCTCCGAGATGTATTGAGGATAGGGATGTGAAATTTTTTCAAACAGGTTTCTTAAAAAACAAGGCGACCTCGCCATACCGACCGCCCGCCATTGCTTTTAGTGAATGGCTCACGTCAAAATGAGCGCCGATTTTGCTGGTCCATTTTCCATACGGTAATTGCCGGGCGGCGTGGGTAGGAATGCCATCCTTTTCAAACAAGGCGAGTTTCAGGAAGCCTTTTTCCAAATTGCCATTGTCGCAAATCTTATAACCGTGTTTGGCAAACAAGTCCACGAAAGCGCTTCGAGTCTCTTTCATCGGCAATCCCTTTGGCCAGTAGAATCCCCGCTGCCGGAGTGGCCAAATAAAATGGGTCAGGTCAAGGAGCGCCCAAGCTATGCAGTTGTATTCGCCAGAAGCGGGGCTTGTTATTTCGAACGGCTCACTAAAGGAGTGGGGAAACTCAGGGGAAGTGAACTGTGCCATGTCTTCACGATATGAAACCTTTTGATGCACCCCATTTCAGCCAGTCTTCTTTCATTTTCGTCAACTTGCCCACATGACTGGGCTTCACGGGGTTCTCGCCGGTGATTTTGAAAAGCGCATAAAAAAGGTGCTGGGGGTCTTCCTTCAATTTTATCAAAATAAAAGGTACCACGGACGGCCCCATTTCGATGATGCCCTGATAGGCTGGGTGGTTGGTAATCTCGGTACCGCTGGAACTCAATAGCGTTTCCCTTTTCCATTGCTGGAACAAGACTTCAAAGCGGCTGGCCAGTTGCTTATCGCTTGGGTTCATTGGCACAAAGCGAAGCAGTTTTTGGCGCTCCATCTGTTGCAACTTATCCAACGCCTGCCCATCCAATAACTCTACGGTTACGGTTTGCATGGTATTTCTTTTAGTTCTACAAAACTAAGGTTTCGTGGGCAAATATGTTGCAACTATTAAAAACAGAAAGGGGCAGCGCCACCCGGCACCGCCCCTTTCATTTATGCTGTTGAATCAGACAAATGGAGAACCAACGCCCCATTCACCGTTCACAATTCAAAGTTCATCATTAGCGAAACAACTGCGCCATATCCACCTTCTCCCGGATCATCCCCTCCAAAGCGGAGATGCTCACCCGCTGCTGCGCCATGCTGTCCCGCTCCCGGATGGTCACGGTGTCGTTTTCCAGCGACTCGAAATCCACGGTGATGCAGAACGGCGTACCGATGGCATCCTGGCGGCGGTAGAGCTTGCCGATGCTGCCCGTATCATCGTACTGGCCGGGGAAATTGAACTTGAGGGTGTTGAAAATATGCTTTGCTTTCGCAACAAGACCCGTTTCATTGCGCTTGAGCGGCATCACAGCAAACTTCAGCGGACTGAGCGCCGGGTGCAGTTTCAGCACGTCCCGGCTATTGCCTTCGCCATCCGAGTTGTCGCCGACGGCCTCTTCCACGAGCGCATTGCCCATCATGGCGAGGAACATCCGGTCGCAGCCGATGCTCGTTTCCACCACGAACGGCACATAGTTCTCGTTCGATTCAGGGTCGAAGTATTGCAGTTTCTTGCCAGAAAGTTTCTGGTGTTCGGTCAGGTCGAAGTCGGTGCGGGAGTGGATACCCTCCAGCTCCCGAAAGCCGAACGGAAACTCGAACTGGATGTCCACGGCGGCATCGGCGTAGTGTGCCAGGTTTTCGTGGTCATGGAAACGGAGCTTATCGGGGGAGGTGCCGAGGGCGAGGTGCCATTTGAGGCGGAACTGCTTCCAGTAGTCGTACCAGTCCTTTTGCGTGCCGGGTTTCACAAAAAACTGCATTTCCATCTGCTCAAACTCCCGCATACGGAAGATGAACTGCCGGGCCACGATTTCATTGCGGAACGCCTTGCCTATCTGCGCAATGCCGAAAGGCAGCTTCTGGCGGGTGGTTTTCTGCACGTTGGAGAAGTTAACGAAGATACCCTGCGCCGTCTCAGGGCGGAGGTAGAGCTTGCCTTCTTCCCCAGCGATATTGCCGAGCTGGGTGTTGAACATGAGGTTGAACATGCGCACCTCCGTCCAGTTGCGGCTGCCAGTGTCAGGGTCAGCGATTTCCAGTTCATTGATGAGCGCCGTGAGGGCAGGCATGTCGCCATTGCGGAGCGCCTCGTTCATGCGGGCGTTGATGTCGGCAGCTTTTTGCAGGTACTCTGACACCCGTGGGTTGGTTTCCCGGTAGAGTTTTTCATCGAAAGTCTCACCGAAGCGCTTCTTCGCTTTTTCGACTTCCTTGTCGGCCTTCTCTTCCAGCTTTTCCATCACACCTTCGATGAGTTGGTCGGCTCGGTAGCGGCGCTTGCTGTCCTTGTTGTCAACGAGCGGGTCGTTGAAGGCATCCACGTGGCCAGAGGCTTTCCAAGTGCTGGGGTGCATGAAGATGGCAGCGTCGAGGCCGACGATGTTCTCGTGCATCTGCACCATGCTTTTCCACCAATATTCCTTGATATTGTTTTTGAGCAAAACGCCGTAAGGGCCGTAATCGTAAACGGCGCTGAGGCCGTCATATATTTCTGAGGATTGGTAAATGAAGCCGTACTCCTTGCAGTGGGCAGTGAGTTTCTTGAATGCGTCTGCGGATGTTTGAGACATGGTCGGATTTACGATTTACGATTTACGATTTACGGATGGGGTCAGCGTAAATGAAATCTTATGATGTTCGATAAACGGGTTTTGGGCAGAAAGTTGCCCAAGCGGAGCGCAAAGGTAAACAAGGCGCTTTAAAACTGGATGGTTCGTGAGGTTTACTGGCGTGAATCTTCGATTTCTGGTTTAAGGTTTCACGGGAACGTCCTTGAACAATTTAAGAAGTAGTGGTTTCGTCCAAACCTGCGTTTCACAAATTCGATAAGTTTGAAATCAAGCTAGAAACTCCGTGAAACCAGAAACCAGAAACCTTGAAACCCTTTGGTCAGAGTTGAAAATAAGCAAATATCAAAAACAGCACGCCAATCACGATGCGGTACCAGCCGAAGCCAGCAAAACCGTGCCTCTCCAGCAGTTTCACAAACCATTTCACAGCGACAAGCGCCGTCAAAAATGCGATGACGAAGCCAAGGCCAATCATCGTCCATTGCTCTCCGCTGATGGTTCCTTTGAATTTGAGCAAGTCGTAGCCAGAGGCAGCGAACATGGTCGGAATGGCCAGCAGGAAAGAGAATTCGGCTGCGCTTTTCTTCGAAAGGCCATTGAACATGCCACCGATGATGGTCGCCGCTGCCCGTGAAACGCCGGGCACCATCGCCAAGCACTGGAAGCAGCCGATGAAAAGCGATTGCTTGAAAGTGATGTTGGTTAGTTCTTCGGGCGTCTGTTCGTGCGGCTTCATCACTTTATCCAGCAGGATGAGCACGATACCACCCACGATAAGCGAAACGGCTACCACCCAGTGATTAAAAAGTTTTTCCTTGATAAAATCGTGAAAAAGCAATCCCAGCACCGCAGCGGGCAAAAATGCCACAAATAGTTTCAGGTAAATATCCCATTGCGTAATGAAACGGCGTGCATAAAGCAGCACGATGGCCATGATGGCACCAAGTTGAATTACAACCTCGAAGGTTTTGGTGAACTCGTCTTCGCCATTGCCCAGCACGGCGTTCAGCAGAATCATGTGGCCGGTGGAGGAAATGGGCAAGAACTCCGTCAAACCTTCAACAACGGCAGTGAGTATGGTGTCAATGATAGTCATTTAGTTGGCGGTTAGACAGTTGGCAGTCCAGCGGCTAGGTAATTGCTGGTTTGAATGCACAAGCTGAGTGAATTTTAGGAAACTAAAAAAGTGCATACCCCAGCTTGGAGGATGCACTTTTTTTATAAAAGCAAAGCCTAAAAATTACATCGTGGCGAGGTGGTGCATCAAGCTGCTCTTGAGGTTTGCAGCTTTGTTTGCATGCCAAGTGTTCTTTTTGGCCAATTTGTCAATCATGCTGACAACCTTCGGCATGAACTTTTCGACTTCCGATTTCTCAGTCAGTTCACGCAGCGCCTTGATGGCGGTACGGGTTGTTTTCTTGCTGTGACGGTTGCGGGTACGCTTCTTTTCGTCTTGGCGGATACGCTTTTTCGAAGATTTATGATGTGCCATATCTAAATTGAAAATGAATTTTAAACTAGTTAGAAAAGGTATTTTTAGACACCTTTTTCAAATGGACGGCAAAGATAGGGTTTTCAGATTGAGAAAATGAAACCTTGTTGAAGATTTTTTCCAGTTATTTTGAATCAATCACTTTCCTCGATGGGCATCCTAGGCCCTGGCAGCTCAGGTGTATCTGGTTCCGAAAACTCAAGCCCGAGCCCGCCTTCTGGCAAAGCCTTCTCTCGAATCAGTCCGTAGGTCATCACCAAACTGGTGGCCAAAATGACAAAGAGCAGCAGGCCACTGCCAATGCCCCAAAGCCTTTCGCTGCCGGGAATGCTGTAAAACAGAAGGATGCTGATGAGTCCTCGTGGGCTGATGAATACCTCTGGGGTTACACCACCTTCTTTGATGGAAAACCGCAAATAAACCCAACGGAGGGCGTAAATTATGACCACTACTCCAAGGCCGTTGGCGAGCACGGGGATGTTCGACAGTTCACCTAGTTCCATGGTGTAGCCAAACACGACAAAGAAAAATGTGCGAATCAAAAAAGCACTTTCTGCGGTCAGGACTTGGAGTTGGGTAAGGTCATTATTGAACTTGGGGTACTTGAAGTATTTTTTGAATAATTCGAAATCGAACAATGCCGTATTGTTCAAAAACAAGCCGAAAATCAAGACAATGATGAGCGTGGACAAGTGAAACTGCTTGCCGACCGCATAAATCAGCACCAAAATGGCCAGAATCAAGAAGAACTTGATATGATGAGAAATTCGGCCCAAGAGGTACAAAAGGAAAAAGGAAAAAACAGCGGAAAGCAAGAGGATAAGGACGGTTTCAAGCGATAGTTCTAGGAATGAGCTGGCAGAAATGCTCTCGTTGTAAATCAAGAAATTGAATAGCATGATGCCCAAAATATCTGAAAACGTGGACTCGTACACAATGAATTCCTTTTTCGAGTCCACCAAATTGGCAACGGATGGAATGGCAATGGCCGAACTAATAGTACCGTACGGCACGGCATTGATGAGGCAAGTCTTGAAGGAGGCGTCCGTGATATATTGTATCAAAAAGCCAATCGCCACGGAGGAAAAAACCAGCAAAACCAGTGATGCCAACAGCGATTGGAGGATTACCTTTTTTTTCTCGATGGTAAAATGCAGCTCCAAGGCCCCTTCGAGCACGATGAGTATTAAACCAAATGTGCCAAGTATGGGCAAAACTGTCGAAAAATCAACCTCCCGGAAATCCAAGACCTCCGCCAGAAACTTCAAACCAACGCCAGTGGCCAACAGCAGCAGCACGGCCGGCACTTTGGTTTTCTTCGCAAAAATGTCGAACAGGTAAGAAAAGATAACCAGCCCGCAAAGAATGATGATAATGTCGTAGCTACTCATTTAACGAAATCGTTTTGTGGGCGCAAGATAGACTTTAGCCTAAGATTTGAATTTGCAAAAGGTAAACAGCTACTCCTGCAAAGTACCCCAATAAGGCCAATAAGCTTATTTTCTTCAAGTACCAAATGAAATCAATCTTCTCCATACCCATAGCCGCTACGCCAGCCGCCGAGCCGATGATGAGCGCACTGCCGCCCGTACCAGCGCAGTAGGCGAGGAATTCCCAAAAGGTATGGTCGGTCGGATATTGCTCCAAGGAATACATGCCCTGTGCGGCGGCCACCAGTGGGACGTTGTCCACTATCGAAGACAAAAGGCCAATCGAGATGACGATAATGTTCTCATTTCCAATATGTTCTGTCAGCCAAACAGCCAGTTCTTTGAGCATCCCCGCTGATTGTAAGGCCGAAATGGCAACCAAGATTCCAAGGAAAAACAGCACGCTCGCTGCGTCTATTTTCCGAAGGGCATGAACCACCGAAAGCACACTTTTTTCCTCGTCGTCCTTTTCGTGGTGCATCAGTTCCGTCACCACCCACAGCACGCCGAGCGAAAACAACATGCCCATGAACGGCGGCAAATGCGTCAATGTCTTGAATACTGGCACAAACAGCAACCCGCCCACGCCAAGGAAAAAGACGATGTTCCTTTCCCTTGCAGTGGTATTGCTTTTCTCTTTGCGTGGCTTTACTTGCGGAAGTTTCGGAGCATCTTTTTTCATCTTCCAAGTCAAGTAAAAAAGCGGCACAATGAGACAGGCGAGGCTGGGCAGGAAAACTTTCAAAACGATAGACCCTGCGCTCACTTGGTTGCCAATCCAGAGCATCGTGGTGGTCACGTCGCCCAGCGGCGACCAGGCACCGCCAGCGTTGGCAGCTACCACGATGATTCCCGCAAAAAACAAGCGGTCTTTTTGGTCACTGAGTATTTTGCGCAACAAAGAAATCATGACGATGGTGGTCGTCAGGTTGTCGAGTGCAGCGGAAAGGAAAAAGGTGATGAACCCCACCATCCAAAGAAGCCTGGTGGGGCTGTCGGTCTTGATTCTATCAGTGATGATTTGGAAACCCTCATGTGCGTCAACCAATTCCACGATGACCATTGCGCCCAGCAAAAAAAACAGGATGCCGGATAGCTCGCCCATGTGCTCCTCCAACTGGTGGGTAACGTCGTGCGCTCCATGGCTAAACAACACTAAAATCGTCCAGCAAAGAACGCCAGTAATGAGGGCAGATGCAGCCTTGTTGATTTTGATGGGGTGCTCAAAAGCGATGGCAGCATAGCCTAACACAAAAACAGCAGCAAGCAATAATTCCATAGGTTAGTCGAATTGGTATTTTGGCAAAATAAATAAACGCAATTGGTATCCACTGCATATACTGCTTTATTTCCCAAACAATCTTTCCTGGATAACAAGCATATTCACTTGCGCAATGTAGCCGCTGCTCCAAAAAAAAGGGTTAGCTAACCAGCCCACGCCGCTTCGCATCCTCCCAAATCTCCTTTGAACTGTGCACCCGCACCGCAGCAATATTGGAATTCGATTCAATCAGTTTTTCAATGCGACGGGCGTTTTTCGTGTCCTTCGTTTCCCGGATGTAAATCGCCAGCACCCGGTCGGAGAACTCCTCAGCCATTTGCAAATAGTAGTCGGCATCCTTGCTGGCCGTGTCACCGAGCATCACGAAGGGCAGGTCGGGGTACATTTTCATGATTTGCCGGAACGACTCTATTTTATGGATAAGCTTGCCCTCGTTGCGTTTCAGCATTTTTAGCCCATAATCCCGCAGCAGGATGGGGCCTTTCGGCAAATTTTGGAGCGCCATGAACTCCACCAGTAAGTCGTAAATGTTCCAAGGTGAGTCGGAAACATAGAAAACGGGGTTCTCCCGAAGTTGGTCGCCGCCCTTTTCCAATGCCCGCAGTAATTCGGGGATGCCCTCCATCGGCAGCCGTTGGTGGCTGTCCTTGAAGAGCGTGGCGTGGAGCATTTTCAGTTTGAAACGGGAAGTGACGTGCGTTTGCAGCACTGTATCGTCAATGTCGGAGATGATGCCGAAGCTGGCGTTGCCCGCAGGCAGCAGCAGTTCCGCAGGGAAACCATCGGTTGGTAAAATTCCGCCTTCTGGGCTTTCGAGCAGCTTCGTGGTAGCAGTCAGCCAGCGGTTTTCGGTGGGGGTAACCGGCGAGTCCCAATTGCGTTCCAGCGTAAAAAAACCTTCCTCGTCCGTGGTCACGAGGTGTTCGCCGCCCATCAGCTGCACCGCCAGTTTTGCGCCAGCCACTTCATCGCTCTCGAAGCGCCGCAGCGTATCAATCAGGTTGCGGATTTGGCTTTCGCTTTTTCCTTCGAAAATGCCCTCGTTTTCCAGTACCCTACCCTTCAGGAAAAACCGCTCCTGACTGGCAAAGCCCCGGTACGGCACGATGACCAGCGGGTCGTCAGATTCGAAGATGTTGGCAGCACGGTTGAGGAGGCGGGTGGTGTGGGAAAGGATTTTGTCGGTCATGATGGATTGATTTTATCAGCAAAGATGGGTTTCTGAAAAAGGATTTAACCCAAATTTTGTTCATCAAATAACACCGCCGCCAAAAACACCACCAACGTCGCCCGGTCATTTTTGCTCATTTTCTCCACCGTTTGTCGGAATTTCTCTGCCTTGCCCCCATTTCGCCATCGGCGAAAGCGCTCGTCAGGCCTTCCCACTGGCGCTCGTATCTTCTGATTTTTTGGTCAAATAAATCCCATCGTTTTCAATCCGAACCAGCCGCTGTTTGTACAGCCCGCCGAGCGTCATTTTAAAGGTCTTTTTGCTCATTTCGAATACCCGAACGATGTCTTCCGGGCTGCTTTTATCAGTGAAGGGCAGGAAGCCATTGTTGGCAGTGAGTTTGGCCAAGAGCTTGTCGGCGGTGGACTCGACCTTACCGTAGCCGGGGCGCTGGAGCAGGATGTCCAGTTTGCCATCTGGGCGAATGGTTTTCACGAAGCCCTTGCGCTCGTCGCCCCGCTCCACCCGCTCGAACAACTCGTTGGCGTAAACGAGGCCCCGGTAGCGGTGGTTGACGATGACGTTCACACCGAGGTCGGTGGGGTCGTCAATGATGAGGTCAACAGCCTGACCGTTTTTGAGGTCAATTTCTTCTTTTTCCAAAAACTTCTGGTAGCGCCCACTGGCCACGAGCCGGTCAGTTTTTTCGTCCAAAAACAAGTAAACCATGTACCAACCACCCACACTCATGCGGCCCGGTTGCTCCTTGAAGGGCACCATCAGGTCTTTTTCGAGGCCCCAATCTAGGAAGGCGCCAATGTTGTTGACCTCCCGCACTTGCAGGCAGGCGAACTCGTTAAGCTTGATTCTTGGCTCGGCAGTGGTGGCCGTGATGCGGTCTTCGCTGTCCTTGAAAATGAAAACCCGCAGGTACTGCCCCTCCTCCAGCCCTTCTTCTGGGATGAATTTATTGGGCAAAAGCACTTCACGAGTACCTTCCCGGTCGGTGAGGTAGATACCATTGTCCGTTTGGCGGACGGCCCGAAGGCGGTTGTATTTTCCGAGTTGAATCATTTTTTTGGGTTGATAACGGTTGATAATAGTTGATAACGGTTGAGAGGAGTTGATAACGGTTGATGAGGGAGATAATCAGGGGTTTTTCAGTACCATGTTATCTATTAGGCGCACATCGCCGAGGCGAACTGCGGTACAGGCTACTACCTGCTCATGGTCCTCCACGATGGAAATAGGTTGCAAAGTCTTACCATCCACAATTTCAAAATATTCTGGTTCCATGCCGGGGGCACTGAGCGCCCGCATGGCTGCCGCTTGGATTTCCGCTGGAAACTGGCTGTTGATATTCGCCTTTGCATCCGAAAGGGCTTGGAAAATCATTGGCGCTAATGCCCGTTGTTCGAGTGTCAAGCGCATGTTGCGGCTGCTCATGGCGAGTCCATCGGCTTCCCGAACCGTGGCGCACATGGTCAGGTGGACGGACAATTTTAGCTGCGCAATCATCTCCTGCACGATGGCAAACTGCTGGTAGTCCTTTTGTCCCATGAAAAGCCGGTCGGGCTGCACGATGTCGAGTAGGCGTTTCACCACTTGTGCCACGCCAGCAAAGTGGCCGGGACGGTGCGCTCCCTCCATCGACTGGTCGAGAGGGCCGAAATCGGGGTGGAGCGGTGAAACTTGGCCATCGGGGTAAACCTCTGCCACTTCGGGCATGAGGAGTACATTACAACCCGCTTCGATGAGCAGGGCGATGTCTTTTTCGGGCGTTCGGGGGTATTGGGCGAGGTCGTTCGCCTCGTTGAACTGGGTGGGATTGACGAAAATGCTGCACACCGAGCAGTTGGTTTCGGCTGCCGATTGGCGAATCAGGGTGGCATGGCCCGCATGCAATGCCCCCATTGTGGGCACAAATCCGATGGTCTTACCTTCCTGCTTTTGGCGGTCGAGGTAGTAGCGCAGGTCAGCTATTTTTTTGAACAAATACATGACAATCAGTGGGTTGTGAGGCTGATTTTTTTTCCAAACAGCCATGTTTTCTCGCTTCGCAAAAAAGAAATTGGGCAAAAGTAGCCCATTTTGGAAAGTTAGGGTTTGCGGATGAAGCGAAGTTAAATTTGGTGCCTTTTTTTGGCAAAAAGCTTGGCGACAAAAGCCATTTTACTCGCTTTAAGGTTGTTGCCTCAAAATTTTATGTAGCCAAAGGGTGCAATAGTCCGGTATTTTTTTTAGTATCTTTGCGGCCAAGTTCATTGAGAAACATATTTTTTAAAAAAAACTCAAAACAACATGGTAGAGAAAAAGAAGCTTTTGTTTGTGACGCAGGAGTTGGACCCATATACGGCCATCACGGAGGTATCTGAAATTGTGAAAAAACTACCAGAATACGCCCAGTCAAATGGTATGGAAATACGGGTGCTCATGCCCCGATACGGCACTATCAACGAACGCCGGCACAGGTTGCACGAAGTTGTGCGGCTTTCAGGGATGAACATTATTGTTGACGACGATGACTATCCGCTCATCATCAAAGTGGCTTCATTGCCAGGTGCGAGGCTCCAGGTTTACTTCCTTGACAACGACGATTTTTTCAAGCGCAAGTCTGGCTTTGCGGACGATGCGGGCAATCCCTACGAGGACAACCCGGACCGCATGATATTCTTTTGCAAAGGTGTCATCGAAACGGTGCGCAAATTCGGCTGGCCGCCAGACATCATCCACTGCCACGGCTGGATGACGAGCCTTATCCCGATGTACATCCGGGAGGCTTACAAAACGGAGCCACTTTTCCAAGGCTCAAAGATTATCTACTCTGCTTATGATAGCGGAATGGATAGTTTCTTTTCCGATGCTTTCATCGAAAAGGCCAGTATCAATAACCTGAACCGTGGCAACCTCGATGCTTACCTTGACGGAGATAAGGTGTTTTTGCACAAAGGCGCCATCAGGTACTCGGATGCCATCATCCGTGGCAGCGAAAACCTTCCAGAGGAGGTTGAACAGCTCATAATTGATTCAGGTAAACCATCGCTGGAATACCAAACAGAAGAAGAGATGCTTCCCGTTTACATGGATTTCTACAACTCCATGATGGTGGAAGAAGAAGCCGTTTAGCGGTTTGACACTGTGCAGTATCGGTCATTGGTCATTGAGCTATTGTTCATTTATTTTCAAAATGACAAATATCAAACTGACCAATGACCAACCATTGCCACTACTACTTACTCTTTCCTTTCGACATTTTTAATCGAAAAAATCACCGGCTTTATTTAGCATGGAAAAAATCACCACCTCAGCATTTTGGATGCTGACCATCTCCTTAGTTGCGCTATTCTCTTGCAACGACCCTTCCGCTATTGGCTCAGACCTCCTTTCCGGCGACCAATTGGAGACGGAATTTACGGATACACTGACAGTAAAGGCACGCACTGTTTCCAATGATTCCCTGACTGTTTGGGGGCCTGGTTTGAATGGCGTGGTTTTTCAAAATTTCGTATTTGGCGATTATCAAGACCCCATATTCGGAAGAACAGTGTCCAGTATTTACACCCAGATAGTTACTGGTGCGACCCCGCCAAATTTCATTAAAGATGTAAGCGTACTGGACTCTGTGGTGCTCACATTGGCTTACAATACTGACCTCACTTATGGTAAGGTTGACGAACCATTCAGTATCGAGGTTTATGAAATGGATGAGTCACTGCTGGTTTCAGAAAAGTACCTTAATTCCGACAGTTTCGCTGTGAAGCCCACACCGATAGGCATGAAAACTTTTGTTCCGAACCTGACGGATAGTATTACAGTCATGGAGCCCGCTGGGGACACGATAAGGAATGTTAAACTTCCCCCGCATCTTCGCATCAAATTGGATACTGCATTTGCAGGCCGCATCATGCGTACAGATTCGTTGACGCTGGTGACAGATAGTGTTTTTATTAATGATGTCCTAAAAGGCATCTGGCTAAAACCAAGTTCCCAAAATGCAGGGCTTTTGAGTTTCATCATGCGCAGCGGCAATACAAACATCCGTTTCTATTACCATGACGATACCAAAAAGAAAAGTTACGATTTTAAAGCATTCTCGGGAAACCCGGTGGTTTTGCATCAACGCAATTACTATGGTGGCTCCATTGTTGGCAACAACATCGGACTTGAAGACAGGAATGAACTTTTTCTTCAAGGCTTAAATGGCGTAAACGTTGAGGTTGAAATCCCTTATGCAGAAGAACTCAAGGGTTTGTTAATCAACAAGGCGGAATTGATATTCCCTATCATCACGCTACCCGGAGACAATGACGTGTACGACCCTGTAGCCCAAATTTTCGGTTCGGAAATAGCTTCAGCCGACAGCACCGTCGTTTTGGATGATATCTTTTACCCCTCCGTAAGACTCCAAGCCCAAGATTTTGGAGATTATTTTGGCGGAAAAGTAACTTCAGATGATACTTATAAGCTAAATTTGGCTGCGCAATTGCAACGGATGATAGCAGGCGAGTCAAAGAAGAAAATTCTTCTCACCGTTTATCTTCGATCAGAACGGGCGGCAAGAGTAATACTAGCAGGGGTCAACAATCCAGACAATCCAGCAAAACTGAAAATCTGGTACACAAAATATTGACACAAGCCCAAACTTCGGTAGTTCAAATTCTTGAATTTTGGAATACACTTACCGAACTTACGGGCATCTATTGCGTTTCAGACCAAGTCGAAATAGGCATTCTGAAACAATTTCTAGCGGCTTCAACATTGGCCTAAGCCAATATTGAAGCATTTTTAACTTAAACCCTATTCGGTCATTAATCACTCACTTGGAATTATGTGTGGAATTATCGCCTACATCGGCAAAAAAGAAGCTTACCCAATTCTCATCAAAGGGCTGCAACGGCTCGAATATCGGGGTTATGACAGCGCTGGTATCGCCTTGATGAACGGCAACTTAAACGTTTACAAGAAAAAAGGAAAAGTACAAGAACTACTTGACTTTTCTAAAAACCAAAATATTGCTGGTACTTCTGGCATTGGCCACACTCGCTGGGCTACTCATGGTAAGCCAGACGACACCAACGCCCACCCGCATACTTCGGGCAATGGCCGCTTGACTTTAGTTCACAACGGCATCATTGAAAATTATTCGCCCATCAAGCATGCGCTTGAAAATAAAGGCCATGTTTTCACTTCGCAAACAGACACGGAGGTACTTGTACACCTGATAGAAGAGGTACAAAAACAAGAGAATCTTCCAATCGAAGAAGCAGTGCGTTTGGCTTTGGCACAGGTAGTTGGCGCTTATGCAATCGTCGTGCTCGATAGCCAAGACCCTGACAAACTCGTCGCAGCAAGGAAGGGCAGTCCATTGGTATTGGGCATTGGCGAAGATGAATTCTTCCTCGCCTCCGACGGAACGCCCATCATTGAATACACCAAAAAGGTAATTTACTTGGACGATGAGCATATCGCCATGGTGCATCGGAGCGGTGAATACGAAATACGTACCATTGACAACGAAGTACATACGCCGTTTGTAGATGAACTTCACATGGAAATCGAGCGCATGGAAAAAGGCGGCTACGATTATTTCATGCTCAAAGAAATTTACGAACAGCCAACCACCATCATGGATGCCATGCGTGGCCGGATAAGTGCCGAACATGGCTGGGTGCGCCTCGGTGGCATGGACGACCATGTCGCTCAAGTAAAAAATGCTTCCCGATTCATCATACTCGGCTGCGGAACTTCTTGGCATGCGGGTCTCATCGCCGAGTATCTTTTCGAGGACCTCGCCCGCATACCTGTTGAGGTGGAGTATGCTTCGGAATTTCGCTACCGCAATCCGGTCATCACGGACAAGGACGTGGTCATCGCCATTTCACAATCAGGTGAAACAGCCGATACCTACGCTGCCTTGGAATTGGCCAAAAAGAATGGCGCACTTTTATACGGTATCGTTAACGTGGTTGGCTCTTCCATTGCCCGCCTTACCCACGCTGGCTCCTATATCCACTGCGGCCCAGAGATTGGCGTGGCTTCTACCAAAGCATTCACGGCACAAGTGACTTTGCTGACGCTCATGGCCTTGCAGTTGGGAAGGGAGCGAGGCACTATTTCTGATGAATACTTTAAAACATTGCTTACCGAATTGGAGAACATCCCGGAAAAGGTGAAAAAAGTGTTTGACAGTGATGATAAAATCAAATACATCGCAAGTGAAATCAAGGATTCCAGCAATTCGATGTACCTTGGCCGTGGCTATAATTTCCCGGTAGCGCTCGAAGGAGCATTGAAACTGAAGGAAATCTCGTACATCCACGCTGAGGGATACCCGGCAGCAGAGATGAAGCATGGCCCCATCGCCTTGATAGACGAAAACATGCCGGTCATCGTAATCGCCACGAACAAGAGCCTTAACGAAAAAATAATTTCCAATATTCAGGAAGTGAAGGCCCGCAAAGGCATCGTGATCGCCGTCGTTACCGAAGGTGACCAAGAAATTACCAAAATTGCAGATTACACCATTGAAATACCGGACACGGAAGAACCATTTACGCCACTACTTTCTGTGATTCCGCTCCAATTGTTATCCTACTACATCGCTGTGATGCGCGGATGCAATGTGGACCAACCAAGAAACCTTGCAAAATCAGTAACCGTAGAATAAGTATTGAGCTATTAGTTTCGAGTTTTGAGCCGTAAACAGCCAGACTCGAAACTCGAAACTCGAAACTCGAAACTCGAAACTCTCAAAATGGAGTATAATTCAAAAAAAGACGAGCTCATCATTCCAGAATATGGGCGCAATATCCAAGCAATGATTCGCTTTGCGAGGGATTTGCCCACAAGGGCCGAGCGCCAGCGTTACATCGAGGAAATCGTAATCCTGATGATGCAGATGCACCCGCAGAACCGCAACCTCGAAGACTACAGAGACAAAATGTGGAAGCACGTCTTCCGCATTGCCGAGTACAACCTGGATGTGATGCCGCCCAATGGCGAAATTCCAAGACCAGAAGACAGCCGAAAACGGCCCGAAAAAGTGCCCTACCCTACCAAGGAAACCAAGTTCCGGCACTACGGTCACAACGTGCAACGACTGATAGCCAGAGCCCTTCAGATGGAGGAGGGCCCAAAAAAAGAAGGCTTCGTGCAGGTGATTGGTTCTTACATGAAATTAGCCTATAAAACCTGGAACCGGGAGCACTACGTCAGCGACGACACCATCATTGACGACTTAGAACACCTTTCTGGCGGCAAACTCAAAGTCATGGAAGATGCCTCTTTGGACAACCTGAGCCGTGGCGGCGTCATCCGCAGGCCAGGCGACAGGGATCGTGACCGAGATAGTAGGGGTGGTGACCGTGGACGTCGTCAAAATAACGGTGGAGGTCGAGGCAGCAGCAAAGACAACCGCAGGGGCGGTGGTGGTGGTGGCGGAAGCAATGACCGCCAGCAACGGCGCAACCCTAGAAGGAAATAAATCTGAAAATCATTCAAAAATCAGGGACGGGAAGTCGGCATGCGCCGCCTTCCCGTTTTTTTTTTGCACAAAATTTAAGCCTTAATTGCCTCAAATTCAACGAAATGTGGTTTATTTGACAATTGTTCTAAAACCAACTTTTTCAAAACAAAACCAACCATTATGACGCCGTTTTGGGGTGAATTCATCGGTACCATGTTGCTGATTCTGCTGGGCGATGGGGTCGTTGCAGGTATACTTTTAAAAGGCAGCAAATCAGAAAACGCTGGCTGGATAGTCATCACTTTGGCTTGGGGTTTGGCCGTTGTCATGGGCATTTATGCCGTCGGGCAAATCAGTGGCGCACACCTCAATCCCGCAGTGACGATTGGCTTGGCAATGGAAGGCAGCTTTGAATGGGGAAAGGTACCAGGCTATTTGCTCGCCCAAATGTTGGGCGCCATCGTCGGCGCAAGTCTGGTCTGGCTGCACTACCTCCCGCACTGGTCCCGCACCGACGACCCAGGCGCCAAACTCGCCGTCTTCTGCACGGGGCCTGCCATCCGCTCCACTTGGTCCAATCTTTTGAGTGAAATACTGGGAACATTCGTGCTGGTTGGCGGCGTGCTTTTCATTGGCGCCAACAAATTTACGGATGGCCTGAATCCAATCGTGGTAGGTGCGCTGGTGGTATCCATCGGAATGTCGCTGGGCGGTACAACGGGCTACGCCATCAACCCGGCAAGGGACTTGGGGCCTAGGATTGCCCATGCACTACTGCCCATTGCAGGCAAGGGCGGCTCCGATTGGGGCTATGCATGGATACCCGTGGTGGGGCCAATTATCGGTGGAATATTGGGCGCAGCCTTCTATTGCGCAGCCTTCAAAGTGCAGTGCCAGCCCTGGGCCTGGGCAGTCTTTTTGGTGTTCACTGGCATTGTAATCATGGCTTGGTTTAAGGAAAAAAAAGCATGAGTGAAGGTCATTTGGAACTAATTATAAAAGCGGAAGCGGAGCTGAGTCAGGCTGTGGATACCCTACTCCATTTTGCCGGAGGCAGCAAAAAAACAGCCCTGACGGGCGACCTCGGTGCTGGCAAAACGGCCTTCGTAAAAGCTTTTTGCCGAAGGATGAACGTGAAGGACAATGTTTCCAGCCCAACTTTTGCCCTCGTGAACGAGTATATTTTTTTGGATGAAAATGGCAAGGAGCAGACCATCCACCACCTCGACCTCTACCGCCTAAAAAGCTTGGATGAAGCATTGGATATTGGCATTGAAGAATACTTGGACGACGACAACTACTGCTTCATTGAGTGGCCGGAAATCATTGCGGACCTATTGCCAGAGGAAACGGTTTACATGAAAATAGAAGCCCGACCCGATGAGAGCAGGCGGTTTTTATTTTCCAAAGATATAAATGCAATCCTTTAATAATCAGGTTATTGCGAAGCAAAATAAAGCACTAACATAAAAATAACCCTAACCCACAAACGCTAAAATAATGGCTGAAACAACCAGGAAAATACCCATCCCAAAGTCCCTCACCGAGGGCACCTTGCAGCCGCAGGCCGAGATGCTGGCGGTGCAGCCAAAGCATGGCCACATGAGCATCGGCATCCCAAAAGCCGAGGTACTGCAAGAGAGCCGGGTAGCGCTTGTTCCGTCAGCCGTGGCGGCATTGACGGCCATCGGCTTCAATGTGCTGGTCGAAACTGGCGCCGGGGAAAAGGCCAACTACTCCGACCACCGCTACTCGGAGGCAGGTGCCGAGATTTGTTTTAGCCGGGAAAAACTCTTCAAATCCAGTGTGCTGCTCATGGCTGCCCCCCCTACCATGGAGGAAGTCGAGATTTTTACCCCCAATCAATTTGTCATTTCACCGCTCCACATTCCGACCATCACCGCTGATTTTGTGAAAAAAGTGCAAGAAAAACGCGTGATTGCACTGGCAATGGAGTACATCAAAGACGAAAACGGTTCCTTCCCGCTCGTGCGGGTGATGAGCGAACTGGCTGGCATCAGCGTGGTACTGACGGCGGCGGAACTGATGACCTCCACGGGCGGCGGCAAGGGCGTGCTGCTCGGAGGGATTGCGGGCGTTCCTTCGGCAAAAGTGGTGGTGCTCGGGGCTGGCATAGTAGGCGAGTCGGCGACGAGAGTGGCACTTGGCCTAGGCGCAGACGTGCGGGTTTTCGACAACGATGTTTACAAATTGATGCGGCTCCAACGACACGTTGGCCAGAAGCTCAACACCTCCACATTGAACCCATTTCAGCTCGAAAAAGAACTGCTCAATGCCGATGTGGTAATCGGAGCCGTCCACTCAAAAACGGGCCGCTCCCCGGTCATCGTACCAGAAAGCATCATCGAAAAAATGAAAGACGGCTCTGTCATCATGGATGTGAGCATTGACCAAGGCGGCTGTTTTGAGACCTCTGAAATCACTTCGCTCCAGCACCCGACTTTTGTGAAACATGGTGTGGTCCATTATTGTGTGCCAAACATCGCCTCGAAAGTGCCCCGCACGGCGTCCATTGCCATCAGCAATATTTTCACGCCAATGCTCATCAACGCCAGCAACTGCGGTGGTTTGGAGGAATTGCTTTTTGAAGAATTTGGCTTGCGCAATGGGGTTTATGTTTACAAAGGAAGGCTGACAAATGCCTATCTGGGCCGCAGGTTTGGGATAAAAACGACTGATTTAGGGCTTTTGATGGCGAGTAGGTCGTAATCTTAGACAATAGACTTAGACAATAGACTTTAGACAGGTACCATGAGAACTGTTAGGAAGAAGCACAATTTTAGAGAGCTACATGTCTGGAAAAGAGCAAGGGCATTTGTTGTAGTGGTTTATGAAATCACTAAATCATTTCCAAAAGAAGAAATATTTGCGTTGACACAGCAAATAAGAAGATGTGCTGTTTCTATTCCTTCAAATATTGCTGAAGGCTGTGGACGTGGTACCGACCCCCAACTCGTTCAATTTTTAGACGTAGCACATGGTTCTGCTTGTGAGCTTGAAACCCAAATTTACCTAGCATTTGACCTAAAATATATCTCAGCGCAAACACTTGAAATTGCGCTAAAAGAAGTCAATGAAATCCAGAAAATGACACTCGGATTTCAATCCACTTTGACGAGCAACGACGCCCTTTCTAAAATCTAATGTCTAAAATCTAATGTCAAAAAAACATGGAAACCTTTTGCATCGAGGACATAATTGCGGACGAGACCGCCCAACTTACCGAACGGCGAAGATTGCAGCAAGGCGAAGTTGCTGCTTCGGAATTTGACGCCACTAAATTCGGCATCGCCATGTCCGGTGGGGGCATCCGCTCCGCCACCATCAACCTCGGTTTTTTGAAAACCCTCAACAAATTCAGGATTCTTGAAAAGGCAGACTACCTCTCCACGGTGTCGGGTGGCGGCTACACTGGCGCCTACGTACAGGCCACGGTCAAGGAGGAAGGCGGCTTCGATACGCTTTTTACCGATGAAAAAATCAATCGGCTGCGGGAATACGGCGACTATTTCATACCCGGCCAAGGCAAGCTTGACAAACTATGGAGCACGCTGCTTTTGGTGGTCGGCTACCTGGTAAGCTTTGCGATGAGCTTGTTGAGCCCCATCACGTTTTTCGCCGCCATTTACCTGCTCATCAAGGTGGTTGGAAACGTAGAATTGTTCCGAGGTTCTGGCCTGCTGCTCGACCTCGACAATCCAAATGGGCAGGAATTTGTGGGCGAACTGATGAAGTTTTGGCTGATCGGTGGGCTTGGAATCGTCGGCATTCACATGGTGCTGAACTTGGTTTTCAACTTTCACTTGGGCATTTCCAAGGTTTTGAACAAAATAGAACTAGGACTGACGCTGTTGTTTTTGGGCTTTTTAGGGGCTATCGGCATTGTCAACCTCAAGCTGTTCAACGAAGCGGGGGGCATGACGCTGCACAGTCGCCTCGTCTGGCTGGCAATAGCCGTGGGGCTGCTTTTGCTCGGTTTTGTCCTGAACCCCAACTCGCTCAGTTTCCACCGTTTTTACCGAAAACAACTAGCCGATGCGTTTCTCCGCCACACAAAAATGTGCCGGAACCTCCTGCTCAGACAGGTATTTCCGCAGGCCGTGACGGAGGCCACCAAACACGAGGCCCGTGCCCCTTACCCGCTCATCAATACCTGCCTCAACCTTCAAAACCCCGGCGGCGACAATAAATTCAAAGGTGCAAAAGCAAGCGATTACTTCCTCCTCTCCCCGATGTGGTGCGGATCGAAGCTCTCAGGCTACGTCCGGACGGCCAGTTTCAAAGGGTTCAAGCACATGACCTTGCCAGCGGCGCTCACCATTTCGGCGGCGGCGGTGAACCCCGGCATGGGCATTTATTCCAACAAACTCTTGAGCGTGCTGATGACACTTTTCAACGCACGGCTTGGGTTTTGGGTGAACAACCCCTCCTCGGAGCCACGGAAACTGTTCGGGATGGAGCTGCCCAAATGGACCACTTTCACCGTTTGGTGGCCAAGCTTTTTTTTCAAAGAGCTTTTTTCAAAAATCGGGACCGACAACCGCAAACTGAACGTCTCCGACGGCGGGCACATCGAAAACTTGGCGGTTTACGAGCTGCTGCGCCGCAAGTGCCGCCTCATCATGGCGGTGGACGCTGGGGCCGACCCTTTGAGCACTTTCGCCGATTTTGAGAACCTGACCATCCGGGCCCGCAACGAACTTGGCATCGATATTTGCTTCCGCAATGGGCAAGACCCAATTGACACCATCCGCCCAAAAGCGACCAGCGGCTATGCCCAGCGGCGTTTTGCCGTGGCGGATCTGCTGCAAATCTGGGAGGAGTTTGAGGTGATGGAAAATGGGCAGCCAGCTCTTTTCGACGTGAAAAACCACAAAGGCGAAGTTTTGAGGAAAGGGAAAAAACTGGAAGCGCTGATCAACTATTTTTACAACAAAGACAACCCTGACCTGCTGCAATTCAAGGTGGATTTGAAAGCACGGCCCGAAGAAATAGGGCGTGAGCGCTACACTGCGCTTCGCAAACAAGTGGAAGCGGAGGTTCGGCAGAAACTGGAAGCAAAAACCGGGCTTCGAGGCATGGAGAAAATAAAGGTTGGCACCTTGGTTTACATAAAATCCAGCGTCACCTCACCGAGGAAAATTTTTGTGCCACAACTTGACGAGCAAGGCAACGTGAACCTTCAGTTTGAGACTTTCAAATACAAAATTTACCACCCAGACTTCCCACACGAAAGCACGGCAGACCAGTTTTTTGACAAAGTGCAGTGGGAATCGTATTACCAGCTAGGGCAGTACATCGCCGCCGATGTGCTCGACCTGCCGGAGATTTCCGAGGAGCAGGGACGTGACCAGCACGACATGAGCATCCAGCGCTTGATCGAGCTTTTTGACGAAGGCAAACCCATCATTTTGGCCGACAAACTGGCCTTGGGCTTGGTGGACGTTTCGACCCGGCCAGCCCCCGGCTACGTGGAATACATGCCCAAAGCTGCGCAAGCTGAAACGGCTGGGGCTGAACCTGAAGCGGCCAGCACTGAACGATCCGTGGAAGCACCAACGGAGCAGATGTGCTTCAAAATTTGACAAACTGAAAAGCCCTGCTGCGAAAATTGCAACAGGGCTTTTTATGCTAAAAAACTGAAAGTCAATCAGTTATCAGGTATTAAGACGCCAATTGGGCCTCTATTTTTTGAGCCAAAACAGCCTGCGTAGTAAGTCCAACATGGCGGTCAACCAATTTTCCTCCTTTGAAAATGAGGATGGTCGGGATGCTGCGAACGCCAAATTCTACCGGGATTTCCGAGTTTTCGTCCACATTCACCTTTGCGATGAGTGCCTTTCCCTCATACTCCGTGGAAAGTTTGTCAATGATTGGGCCAATCATGCGGCATGGGCCGCACCATTCTGCCCAAAAGTCGAGGACTGCAACGCCTTCATTATCGGTAACTTCTTGCTTGAAGTTTGCATCTGTGATTTCAAAAGCCATTTTATCGAGTTTTAATGATTTTATGTGAAAAATTAAATAGCGATGAGAATAACAACCCAACCGTTTTAATTGTTGCAAAGGTAAAAAAAACTACTTTTGCGGCCTGATTTGAAAATTGGCCAAAAAAAGACTTCTCCCGAAGGAAAAACCAAAGCGACTTTCCGAATTTTATTAATCAACGGGGGAAAAAATGATTTGAATTAGGAATTAATAAAGGTTTTTTGCAAAATATTTTGCAGATTGTTCCACAACTTCCTATCTTGCGCCGATTTTAAAAAATACTAATATCTCAATCGCAAAATAACATGGCTGATAAACTTGATCGCACAGACCTCAAGATTTTGAAAATCCTTCAGGAGAATTGCAAAATCACCAACCTTGACCTTTCCAAGAAGATTGGTCTCTCTCCAGCACCAACCCTGGAGCGGGTAAAAAAGCTTGAAACTGCTGGTTTCATCGAAAGCTACCATGCCCAAATCAATCCACAAAGTATCGGCTTGAACGTGCAGACTTTCGTCCAAGTTTCTTTGGCTTGGCAGAAGGAAAATGCGCTGAACAATTTCTTGGAGAAAATCAAAGCCATTGATGAAATCGTAGAATGCTATATCATCACGGGCGAGGCCGATTTTTTGATCAAAATCGTGTGCAAAGACATCCCGTCCTACGAGCAATTGCTCTTCAAGACCCTTTCACAAATTGAGGAAATCGAGCGCCTGAAAACGCTGATGACACTTTCCACCGTGAAAAATTCAAAGACGCTGCCTTACGACTACGATTAGTCGAATTGGCCAGAAGGTCTTTTAACCATACTCAAAATGACCGGGTAGCTTAACTTTGCTGCCCGGTCATTTTTTTTGAATAATGAGATATTCAGCCCATTGAGTCACTAAATCACTCATTATCTCAATAACTCAATATCTCAATAACTCAATCACTCAATTCCCAATCTTGAAGAAAGAAAGCCTGCTTTGGAAATTGGAGGGTGGACAACTGCCAGCACCTTCCTACCTATTCGGCACCATGCACGTGCGGGACGGGCGGGCTTTTCAGCAATTGGGAAAAGTATATGACGCCATCGAAGCATGTGACGGGTTTGCCGCTGAATTTCACTTGGAGGAAGCGGAGTCAGGTATCCAGTCCAGCATCATGCAATTGCCTGATGGCCAGCGGATTAGTGAGTTGATTCCCAAGAAAAAATATGAGCGCTACCGTAAAGTCTTGCTCAAAAGCACAGGCCTCAACCTCGCCCAATTTGACCGGATGATACCGTTCATCGTCGTGAATTTTGCCACCGAAAGCCTGCTGTCGCAAGACATGCCCGAGCCGCTCGACCAGCACCTCTGGAATCTTGCAAAGAACCAAGGCAAATCGCTGCACGGCATCGAGACCTTTCAGGAACAGATGGAAGTGTTGCAAAAAATCACGCTCGAAGAACAACTCAAAATGCTGAACGGCCTATGCCGCAACATCAGTCGGTTCCGACAATACCTGCTCCGTTTGGCGGAACTTTACGAAGCCAGCGAGGTACAACAGCTCTATAAAATGGTGAAAAAAAACAGCAAGGGCATGAGGCCGCTCATGCTTTACCGCCGCAACGAGGTAATGACCGAGCGCATCGTGGCGCTAGCGCAAGAACAACGGATTTTCGTAGCCATCGGTGCGGCACATCTGGGCGGCGGAAAGGGGGTGCTTCGGTTACTTAAAAAAGAGGGCCTGACACTTCACCCTGTTAAAATATAATGGCCAAATAGTTGTTAATTCATTGATATTCAGCAGCTATTTATCTTCCACGACCATCGTCTTCGACCATTTGTCGTGCCACCCATTTCCCAGTTGTCCCAAAAAGGAGAATGCCTCAAAAGGCACAAACCGGGATACCGTTCGAATAAAAATCGTCCCAAAATCGGGCGTCCCACCGTACTGATCCACAGCTCTGGTGCGGGTGATGAACTTGCCAATGGTTTTGCCATTCGTCAGTCCTTCCATCAACACATAATAAAAAGTGCCCACGATAGCGGTCAGGAAATAGTCCAATATCCTACCCCCCTCCTCCATCCAAGCAATGGATTCTTCACCGACTGTTGCTGCTGCAACAACGCCAATAGCAAGGAAGATGACCACCAACATGATACGGTCAATGATGTAATTTGCGAAGCGTTTGCCTTGGCTTGCCAAAACAAACTGTTGCGGTTGGCCTTCCTCCTGGCCAAAATTTTCGTCGAGAATGAGGTGGTTGTCTTCCATGAATCATATTTTTTGGTAAAAGTGGCATATCAACGTGCGTTGATTTTGCTGCGCAATTTGGAGTAAATATTGAAGCTAAAAAATAGGGGGATGCTAATTTTACAAATTTGGCAAAATCAAGGGCAGTTTATCAACTCATTTTCCAAAACAAAACGCCACGCCGACCCCCATCGCAGGAAGGTTGGAAGCCAAACTAGGCTCCAAAGAAGGTTTGAAGCGAAGGCTGAGGTCATCGCTCACATCAAAGCTTTTCAGGTGGCAGTCCACGAACGCCTCGGCAGCTTGGATGATGTGCAGCCCGAACATGCCAATGTAGGAAAGCTGCTTTTTTTTGTCGAATTCGTCACGCAGCCGTTTGAGGTCGCCAGCATCGAGGCCGGTGTTCGAAAACTCATGCTCCATGCCTTGTCGCTCTTTGAGGTAAGCTATTTTCAGTCGTTTGTAATATCCAGTATTGCGTTTGGCAGCATAAATCAGCGCTGCATATCCGCCCCAAACGATGGGCGCTTTCCACCAGCGTTTATTGTACAATTGGCCGCCACCGGGGAACACCAGCGCTATATAGAGCGCCTTGTTCGGGTTGGGGTAGTCCTGCTTGAACGTGCGATAAAGAAAGTTTTTTTTCTTCGGTAAAACAGTGTCACCTACCGTGGTGAGCGCTCCTGCGGAATCTATTTGAATGGTATCAATAACGATACCTGGTGGCAAAGTATCCAGGGTTCCAGTGTTTGGAATAGTATCGGCAGGCGAGGTATTTTGTTTAAAAAAAGGGCGGTGCGGCTGCTCACGGATGGAGTCCGGCACTTGGGCAAGGCATTGCGCAAGCACCACAAACGCAAAAACTGAGGAAAGAATAAACTTGTTTTTCATCCAATCAAAACTGCAGAAAAGTCCAAAGACCCAACGCATTTGCCAGAATTTAACGGTATCCGACCTCACTTCTCCAACAAATCCAAAATACGGTTCAAGTCCTTGGTGGAAGTGAACGGGATGCCAATCTGCCCGCCGCCATTGGGTTTCACTTTCAGTTGCACCTTAGCACCAAGCCGATTGCGGAGCGAATCCTGCACGTTTTGGTAGTCGCCACCGAGCTTTGGCTTGGCTGGTTTCGGCTTTTTCTCCTCGTTGTAGCCACGGATCAAATCTTCCGTTTCCCGCACGGAGAGATGGTCGGCCATGATGGTTTTGAAGATGGAATGCTGCATCGCAAAATCAGCGATACCGAGCAGAGCACGGGCATGACCCATCGAGATATTGTCTTCTTTGAGGCCCTTCTGGATGTCCGGCGGCAGCTTGAGCAGGCGCAGGAAATTGGTGACGGTGCTGCGTTTTTTGCCCACCCGGTCGCCGAGGTTCTCGTGGGTGAGGCTGCACTCGTCCATCAGTCGCTGGTAGGTGATGGCCACCTCGATTGCGTTCAGGTCTTCCCGCTGGATGTTCTCGACCAGCGCCATTTCTATCATCTCCTGGTCGTTGGCGAGGCGAATATAGGCAGGCACTTCCGTGAAACCGGCCAGTTTCGACGCCCGCATCCGACGCTCCCCGGAGATGAGCTGGTACTGTTTGTCCGCCAAACGGCGCACCGTGATGGGCTGGATAAGGCCGTGAACTTTCAGCGATTCGGAGAGTTCGGCCAGTGCCTCTGGGTCGAAGTCCTTCCTTGGCTGGTAGGGGTTCACCTCGATTTCCGACAGGGGAATCATCGCCACAGTATGCGTCAATTCCCGCACCACTTCCACTTGCTTTTCGTGGGACTGTGCTTCTATGTTGGTCAATAGCGCCCGAACGCCGAGGCCGAGGGCTGCTTTTTTTGCGACTTGTTTTGCCATGAATTTGATTATTGAATTGTTGGGATTGTTGAATTGCTGTGGATTTCCGGTTCAACGGAATCTACTGCCAACTACCGCAAACCATCTTTATTTCTTTTCAAAAACTCCTTCGCCAAGTTCAAAAAGTTGGTCGTGCCACGGCTGCCAGCGTCGTACATGATGACGGGCTGGTGCATGTTCGGCGCTTCGCTGATCTTGGCGTTGCGATGGATGATGGTATCAAAAACTTTGTCCTTGTAGAAAGTCCGAACCTCGTTCACCACCACGTTGGCGAGGCGGAGGCGGCTGTCGTACATGGAAAGCAGGATGCCCTCGATTTCGAGTTTTGGGTTCAGGTTCTGCTTGACGGAGTTGATGGTCTGCTGCAATTTGCCCAATCCTTCCAAGGAAAAATACTCGCATTGCACGGGGATAATCACCGAATCGGCAGCCGAAAGTGCGTTCAAGGTGATGAGACCCAACGACGGCAAACAATCAATGATGATGTAGTCGTAATTGCCACGGATCCGGTTCAGCATCGTTTCCATCACGTACTCCCGCTTTTCCCGGTTCACCAACTCGATTTCGGCGCCCACAAGGTCAATATGCGAGGGCATGAGGTGCAGGTTCGGCGTCTCTGTTTCATAAATCGCCTCTGCGGGGTCGGCGTCATTCACAAGGCAGTCGTAGATGCTCAGTTCGATGGCATCTTGGAAAATGCCCACCCCCGATGAGGAGTTGGCCTGCGGATCGGCGTCCACCAACAACACTTTTTTCTCCAAGATGGCCAAGCAGGCCGCCAAGTTGATGGCCGTCGTGGTTTTGCCCACACCGCCTTTCTGATTTGCTATCGCTATTATTTTACCCATGATATAAGAGATGTGAGAGCGTGAGAGATGTGAGAAGGTGAGAGGGGCTACGGTGAAACGCTCACTCGCTCACTCCTCTCACACGCTCACCTGCTGGTTAACGGCCGGCAAAAGTAGCCTTTTCCCTTTGGCTTCAAAAGCCTTTTTTGCGGCATCGTGGTCTATTTTCACCGGTGGGAAGGTATCGAAGTGACAGCCGATGATGGTATCGCAGGCGATAAACTCGGCGGCGATGGCTGCATCCTCATAGCCCATCGTGAAGTTATCGCCGATGGGGAGGATGGCAAAATCCAGTTTTGGACAGGTCAGCGGGATGAGCTTCATGTCCATCGCCAAGGCCGTGTCTCCTGCGAAATAGAAGCAGGCATCGTCGTTCCAGATAACGAAACCACCGGGATTGCCGCCGTAAGTGCCATCGGGCAGTACGCTGGAATGGGTGGCAAAGACGTATTTTACCCAACCAAAATCGAATTTGAACTTGCCGCCGTGGTTCAGGCCGTGGCCTTTGATGCCCTTGCCGCCGTAGTAGGTGGCGATTTCATAATTGGAAATGAGCGTGGCGCTGTTGTTCTTCGCAATGCGCTCGGCATCCACCACATGGTCAACATGGCCGTGGGATAACAGCACGTAGTCTGCCTTGATGTCGTCCACTTTGATACTTGCGGCTGCGGGGTTTGGGGAAATGAAGGGGTCGAAGACGAGGGTTTTTCCGCCGAATTCGATTTGGAAGGCCGAGTGGCCGAAGTAAGTGATGTTCATTGCGCAGGTTGTTTTTTATGAGGGGCAAAGGTACAGCCCAAACTTGATTTCAGCAGCGTTTTCAGTCCCGGCTCCTTGTTTGCGTTACCGAAGGAAGGAAGCGGAATGTCGAAGTCCTAGCTTTAATTGCCCTGCTCCTCATTTGCGTTGCCGAACGACTTATATAGATGGCCGAAGTCCTGACTTGCGTTCCTGTGCGACTGAAGCGGACCGCCGAAGCCCTCATGTTGAGCTCCCTTGCTCCTTGATTGCGTTGCCGAAGGGCTTGGGTGGATTGCCGAAGTGCTTATTTGCATTGCTGGACGAGGGAGGGTGACGGGCGAAGGTTTTTGTGCAAACTGATTCAAGACAACACATTAAACCAGCGGCGGCGAGTCGCTTTGGGAAGAAGGAGTGCTGGCGGATTGATAGCCGTAGCGGTCCACGACAGGACGAAGGTGACACCTCAAATCGCCAAACAGGTTGAAAAATCCCACCATTCACCGACTGAACCGCACCAATCCTACCTTCTCCTTATCCCGGATATAACCCACGATATAGGCATCCTTCTTGCCGGGCACCAGCGTGGCGTAGAAGCTAGGCGTCCTTTTCAGCAACCCTGATTCATCTGATTTCCATGCCGTCAAAAATTGATTCACCTCGCTGCTCAAAAACTTGTCTTTAATGCCCTCCTCGTTGTTCAGCTCAAAACTTGGGCTTTTCATAAAAGCTTGGAAATACCGCAGTATGGGGCCATCAGAGTAGTACCCCACCCTCGACATGCGGCCTGTTTCATTCCAAGCTTCATAATTCCCAATCGTAAAAGCCATATCCCCATTACCGTCCGGCTCAAAGAACAGGAAAGGCGTCCCCTTGCTCAAATTTTCCATGACCTCCGCTGTCTGCTTCCTTGAAAACAGCTTATCCTCATTATATACCGTATAGGATTCCTTATTCTTTCGCATAGCACTCCCGATGATGCGAATAGGCGAATCAATACCATAAGCATATTCCTTGACTAACTTCCTCCCAATTATATCATATACCGACAGCTCCATACGTTCCTCCGTTATCTTATACAATGCGATATAGCCAGTATTGATAAAAGAGGTGGTCGGATGCTTCGACTTTTTGGAAGCGACAGGCTTGCCCAAATTCACCTTCTCCAACTTTCCCGACGCCCAATCCAATACCACCATCTCCGTTTGGCAAGAATCAAGGTTCTCCCCTTCCATCGTCATGGCCAACCTGTTTTTGTCCAACAGGTATAGTTTCCGGGGCTTCATCGCCAGTTCATAGTCCATGACCGTGGCGTCGGAGATGGGCGTGAATACTTCCTGCTTCATCTGCCTCGCCAAATCATCGGCAATCGGCAGGAACTTAGTCTCAAAACCCGCCTTCGATTCGTCGTACCTGCACAGTTTTAATTGGTGTCCCGATTTGCTCCAAACAACGCAGTACAGTTCACCATGGGACACGATATTGCCGAAAAAAATATCCTTCTTCTCGTCCACCTGTAAAGTATTCACCTTTATTGGCAGTGCCGGGTCATAAGGCGCCGTCACTACCACCATATCCATCGAATAATCATCGTTATACGCAAAGATATAGCCGCCTTGGCCCACCCAACAGCCCAAGGGGTTTATGCCCGTATTGTCGCCCTCGTGTGTTTTCTGGTAAATGCTCCCGCCCGTCCCATCCAAGCTTTGCACCACGATATGTTCCGCATCGGTAAAGCAGATACCAAAGCCACCGTCCGGGTGACCCACCACCTGAAAATCTTCCAGCATCTCCTTCGGATGCGGCGGCTCAAAATAACCCGCCACCGTTTGGCCCTTTAGCCACCCACTGATTCCCAAAATACAAATTAGGACGATTAGAAAAAAACGCATGATACCGATTCTGTTGAATTAGAATAAGTAAGTCCTTGAATTTAGTTTAGCGTATGAATTGTGCAAGTAATTGATTTTCAATACAATACCAAATACCTAATTCCCAATACCTACTTTTGGCCTTGTATGGCCGTTGCTTGGGCGAAGGTATTGGTTTTTTGGGATAGGAAGGGGGGTGCTGTGCTGTAACCCAGTTGTGGCAAGTCTTTCACTTTTCCAGTCAAGCAGAACCTTTACCACTTTAAGAAAAGCACAAGTTCAAGCCAGTGCTCAGCGGAGCGGCACAGACGGGCCTGTACTATAAAACCGCCAGTGCCGCCTCTCTCAACACTGGCTCGAACTTTTTTTTCGTAAGGATTTAAGGCCTGCTGGAATTAGAAGGGGAAGACTTGCGCCAGCGGGGAGCAACACCTCAAAACAAAACAAAAAAAAAGCCCCTCCAAGAAAGGAGAGACTTTTTCTGTTGTTTGGACAGTACTACTTCTTAGGTAAAAGTACGCCATCAACAACGTGCACTATACCGTTGCCTGATTCGAGATCGGCTGCCAGAACATTTGCACCATTAATCATCACTTTACCTTCTTTGATGGAAACGGTTAATTCTTCACCTTGTAAAGTTTTAACTTTTTGACCATCTTTTAGGTCAGCAGCTTTCACCGAACCGGCAACGACATGGTAAGTCAAAACGCCCGTTAAAGCCGCCTTTTTTTCTGGCTTCAACAAACCTTCAACCGTGCCAGCAGGCAAAGCCGCAAAAGCTGCATTGGTGGGTGCGAACACCGTAAATGGGCCTGCCCCTTTTAGGGTTTCTACCAAACCCGCAGCCGTGACGGCAGCCACAAGCGTAGTATGCTCGGGTGAGCCGATTGCAATATCTACCACTGTCCCTGGCATTTCCACCGCGGGCGCAGGCGCTTCTACTGGCGGTGCAGGTGCTTCAACGACCGCTGGAGCCTGGGCATCACCGCAAGATGTTAAACTGGCTGCACTCAATACTGTGATAGCAGCGAACACTAAGAATTTTTTTTGCATGATTTAGATTTTATTTTTGTTTTTGTGGTACAACACAACTTACAATTTTTAGTTTTGGCTATTTGCAACAAAAGCACCTTTATTCTTTCCAAATGTTTCAAGTCTTCCACAGCCTGAGCAATGACCATGACTGGTGTCATTTTAAGTTAGCAGCAGTTGGAGCCAGTGTTGAGCGAAGCGGCACCAGCGGAGCATATCATGCATATACGGGCAGAACTGGGATAATTACATGGCCCGCTACGGTAGCCTTGCTCTAGCAGGGTTCACTTCCAAAAATGCAAAAGTTCGAGCCAGTGTTGAGCCTTTTTGGAAATTAGAGAGGTGCGGCTGGGGTGTAGAGGGAAGACGTGAGACAACAGGTTTGAAAACTGCCAAATTTTATAAACCTTTGCATAAAATAAGGAAAAAAAATGTTACCACTAGTGCCAGAAATAAAGCAAGCCTTAGCACCCGTGATGCGCAAGTATGCCATCCAAAGGGCAAGCCTTTTTGGTTCCTTCGCCGATGGCACCGCAACGGAAAACAGCGACATTGACTTGCTGGTGGAACTGTCAAAGCCCATTGGCCTGTTTGAATTCATCCATATAAAGCACGAATTGGAAGACCTCCTTGGCAGGAAAGTGGACTTGCTGGAGTTCAAGGCTGTGAAGCCCGCTCTCAAAAAACATATCCTCCTCAACGCAATCCCCATTTATGGCAAAACGGCTGCTTAATGTTTGCCTTGACGATATCATAGAAAGCATCGAGCATATCGAACGCTTTGTTTAGGATGTCACGCAACCCGAATTTGAAGCCAATGTCGAAAAACAGGATGCCGTGATTCGAAGGCTTGCTATTATTGGCGAGGCCATCAAAAAAGTACCTGACGATATTCGGGCATCGCATCCTGAAGTTCCTTGGCGGGATGCTGCCGGGCTGCGGGATGTGGTCGTCCATGAATATTTTGGCGTCTCGCTCGAAGTCATTTGGGGCGTTGCAGTCCGAGAGCTTCCATTGCTTAAGGAACAAATCATGGTTATTCGGGCAGAACTGGGATAGTTACATGGCACGCTATGGTAGACTTGCTCCAGCAGGGTATTTTGAGGCGTGGGCTTGGTCCCTAACAACTCCTCCCATCCCGAAAGTTTCTTTCCTGCTTTCATGGCTCGTTTTCGTTTTCATCTTCTATTCCAACGACAAACTCAAACTGACAGGCAGCCGAAAGACACCGATGCACTTGAATCTTTGAGCGGGTATGAGACAAGTCTAAAATGAAGTCTGTTCTTGCTCCGCAATGCGGGCAGGTGACGGGTTGGTCGTTGAGGATTAGGAGGGTTTGGAATTGGATGGGCATGAGAATAGATTTTTACTTGTCACAACGGAGTAACTCTGTGGAAGACTTGCTCCAACGGGTGGTGATAGGTATCGGAGATTCACTTCCCAAAATGCGAAAGTTCGACCCAGTGTTGTGCGTAGCGGCACGGGCGGGTCTGTTTTATAAAACCGCCAGTGCCGCTACGCTCAACACTGGCTCGAACTTGTGCCTTTTGGGAAATTAGAGAGGTGCGGCTGGGGTGTAGAGGGAAGACTTGAGACAACAGGGTATTACCTGTCACTTGTAATACAATATTATTATATTCACTAAAGGTGATATAGTTTTTTCAATAATAATTAAATATTTTTTTCATTTTTAAGCAACGAAGAAATTTTAAATGGTTTAGTTTTATTAATAGGCTTTTTATTATTTAAAATTGCTAATGAAAATTCTTTATTTTGTAATACTTTCGTTACAATATTATTTAATTCATAACTATCTAAATTATACATTATCCCTCTTGCACCATCGAAACAACAATTGACTGCCCCTAAAGCTTGGCCGTATAAGAGTGCATCTTCAATGTTCTCCTTGCTCAAAATATCTAATGCATTGAACCCAAATTCTTCAATTTTTGAAATTATTCCAGCAGAACACCAATCTCCTGCCCCGGCAGCATCTACAATTCCTCCAATTCTGAATGATTTTAAATGAGTCCATTTTGTTGATGTAAGATTCTTTCCATATCGGTAATTAAGACCATCTTTACCAATAGTTTCAATTTCTAATGCGACTCTTTGTTTAGGGAATAACTCTGAATAATTAACGATTCTATCATTAGAGTATTTAATTATATCAGCAATATTCAAACATTCTTCGAAAAGTCTCATCTCTCCAATTGATGATGGTTCAAAAAATATAATAGCTCCAAATTTTTTAAAATATTTTGCGAATTCAATAGCAGCTCTATTAATTCTGTCAAAATAAAAAACTTTTGGTATCGGCGCCAACTTAGTAATATTTTCAACTTCCTTACTGAGTACTGGTTTATAACTAGGAAGCCACTTTCCATCCTCTGGATTTCTAAATTCAAATTTATGAATAGGATACCCATCCTTATTTTTTGTTATTCTTTGAATAATGATTGGAGTACTTCCAGAATTATCTCTCGAGATGAGGTTTGTTCTGACATTCCAAGTTTTTAAATCATTGATCAATTTATGTGATGCAGGATCGTCAGCTAATCTCGCAACCGGGTAGGTTTCCCAATCTAAAAATGAAAGAATTGCGACGACATTCCCGCAAGAACCACCTGCATGTAATTTAGGCGGAGTCATAGGATTACCATTTAATATGACATCCAATGCAACTAACCCTGCTCCTATACAGGTTGGTTTGACAATTTTTGTATGTTTTTCAATTTTATTCATAAGGCATTCCAGCTAACCAAATCTCAACTAGGTTATTACTAGCTAAAATTTCATCTAAGTTCAATTTGCTATTTTCGTCCAATTCTTGGCCTAATGTTTCAACATGCTTGATACCAACATTTTTGTCTTCCAATCTGGATTCAAAAACGGCCAGAAAAGCTCCAACCGTTAAAAGCTTACTTGAAAAAACAGAAATGATTACCTTACACCCATTAAGTATTTTTAGCGACTTATCATACCTTTCAATAGCTTTGTATATTAATCTATATACTTGAAAAGGATTTTGTTCATCCGCATAGATAATATTTTTAGCATCAAAACTTTCATCATTAAATAATAAATCTTGATACTCAATAATCAATCTATCGCTTCTTTTCATATCTTTCGAAGGAAAGGGTAAAACTGGGCACACTTCAGCGGGATCAATGTTTTTCCTAACCGTCTCATACTGCTTTGTTTGTCGCTCTCCAAGTAATGTTATCCAAACTTCTTCATAATTCCTGGTCTTTGCAGTATCAATTATTGCCAGGCCGTGTATGTAATTTGCTTCATATGCTTCACCACGATCGTAAATTTTTGAATCAAGGGTAGGGTTTTCAGTTACAACAACATGTAAATTTTTTTTGTCTCGTATATTTGGGCATTGTTTATTCCAGTCATTAATCAAAAAAAGCAATTTGTTAAGTAAGGGTAAAAATACCCCTCTCGGCATTGCACTTATATCAACTATTACATCAGAATAAGCTAAAATGTCATCGTAAGAAAATAATTGAGTGGCGTTTATAGAAGCCACACTTTTATCGTCAAAAGACCTTTGAACCAATGCCTTTACTTTAAAATTTTCAAGTTCATTCTCCTGCAAAAAAGATTCAAGGCTATTGATGTGATATTGAACAATAGGCATCGGGGTGACAGTAGCTTCTTCTTCTGTTGCATAATACCTTAAAATTGTTGTTGATCTCAGCCCATTAGAAGGAATAGAGTAAATTGCTTTTATCCCATCGTTAGTTCTAGGGTCAAAACCCATACCCATTATAAACAAAATATTTCTATCTTGTTTGCCTAAGTACTCATTCCAAAAACTATGAAATTCATCACTTTCTTTAATAAAATAATTTTCCCAAATCATTTTCAAAGTATTAATTTATTAGTATTTTTGGCTTTATAACCATTCTTAAACCAAGATAACAGGTCTTTGAGTGTTTTTTCCTTAAATCCGCCATTATTCATTGGAAGATTGTATTTTGCGCAATACACCTTATTTAAGTACAAAATCATCCAAGTTTTGTTCTTACAATTATAATTAAGGTCAAAATTAATTAAATTATAAGATATACAATCTGCGATACACTTAGCAAGTGAATGATACATGTGGTTTTTATCTTTAAGTGCTGTGTTTTTTAGTAGGTTTCTATCAGACATTAAGATGGCAACTCCGTTTATCCCAGGAGAATTCCAAGCATTGGGCGTATATGTTTCTACAGCACAGTATTCGCCAATTGCATCCATAAATATCCTAATTTGAGAAAAATTTGGCACTTTGTTTATCAGTTCATTCCATTTTATTTTATTAACATAATACTTTACTATCTGCTCTTGCCTTTCAGGAGTAATCTCTAATTTATGGCCGTTAGTGACAACTTTTTTTATTTTGTTATTTTTAATTTCTTCGTAAAAGTGTCCAGCTATTGATAGAAATTGCTCTATATTAAATGATGCTAATCTACAAATCTTTTTTATGCCATAATAAAATGGCAGCTTAAATTCTTTATTTAAAAATAATTGAGCTGCAGCTTTAACATCCGAACCTTCTTGGTTTCCCAAATCAACTTCATTTAATTCAGTATCAAATGCTAATCTAAGTTGAGTTTTATTCTTATCTCTATAAAGTAGAATTTCTAGCGCCTTCCATTCAATTGCTTGCGTATACAAGTTGTTTTCCGACATTTCTTTCAAGGAAATCCATGATTGATACCTTAATGTAGTACCGTATTCTGCTAAAACTCTTTCCTTTATTGTTTCAATTACATCCTTAATTCTCTTATGTTCACTTTCCTCAAACTCTTCAATTAGGAAACTTGCAAAATCTCTTGTTTCAAATGGTGTTGCAATTCTTCTATTAGCCACTGATTTTGCAAATTTTTCAAAAGAGCCGTGTTTTTTTTGCCAAAATTTTTCGATATAAATAGTATTCATATCTCTTCCTTCAGTGTCACCTTCTGAGAAAAGCTCGTCCATTGTCAAAGCCTTTAATCTTTCTGAAATCCAAATATTAATAGGTGGCCTTTTATGGATGATAGTACTCACTAAATGTTGCCGCTGAAATGCGGAAAGATTGTGTACATCATCAAGCATAATTAAAATTCTTTCATTTAATAATTTGCCATCAATAGTTAAATTTTGGTTTGCAAGCAAGTCTAGAGAATATAATGTATCAGTTCCATCAATTATTTTCTGATTGTCAAAATAAACACTATCGATTTTTTTGCAGATAAACTCTTCTTGATCACAGGCCCATTGATATAAATCAAAGCCATTTGAGATATTTCTAATGCTCAATGGTAAAGAATCGTTGTTTTTTACAATGCCAATTCTGCTATAATCCTCTTCAGTAGTGAAATTTTTTAAAAAATAAATTGATTGAAGGACAGACAGTATAATTCGAATATTAACCAATGAAAAAAACACTCTTATTTTTTGAGATTCTGTAAATTGAAGAAATTCAATCGAAACATATTCGGTATTAAAAGATAACAATGTCCCTATCACCTTAATATTTTCCTCGTTATCATAAACGTCTAAGTTTTTTAAGCAACTAAATATTTCTCTATCGTGGTCTTGGTGTTTTTTTGTTTCTCTTAATTTTTTTAATACTTGTGGAGTAAACAATTTCAGCAAAGTTGTTTTTCCGCCTCCAGGAGAACTCCTAATTATATTTATATTTTTCCATAAGTTAAAACTATTCTGGTTAAAAATACTCAGTATTTCAGGGCTAAAAAGAGTTAAGAACTTGTCATCAAGTTCTATGTATTCAGAAGCTCTAGAGTAAAATGGGTTAATCATCATATTTCTTTATGTCTTGGGATTCTTGGAAATAAGCCTCCAAATTTTTTAGAGTTTTCGTAGGCCCACAAAATCGAAATGGAATTATTAGGACAATTATGATATAGAACTACAGGTAAAGCACATTCGCCGAATCCAAATTTAACTGAGCCAGTGTGTTTGTCTTCTAATTCATCCGCATCATAATATTTGTCGTTGTTGCAGAGTTCGATTATACCATTTGAATTTTCTTTAGTTAATTTATAGGAATTATTTATTAAATGTAAAATGTGGAGTTTAGGTTTAATTCGTAATCTATGAGCTTCAGCTAATCTGTTAAAATTGGATTCAATGCTATTTTTAGCTTGTTCAGTGCATAGATATAGAATAATGTGAACCTCCAGATTCTCTGTATCAAAAACATTTTCAATTTCTGTCTTATTAAAAATACTCTCATAAAGAGCATTAATTTTCCCTTTAATCTTCCCCTCACTTTCATCATATCTTAAATATGATGTTCCACTAGCTGAAAAATCGTCCAAGAGAAACAGTATTTTAAATTTACTTTCAGATTCACTCAAATCTCTTCCAAGTTTATCGCTCAAATCATTCCTTAATTCTTCTTGCATTTTATCTGCCCTCTTCGTTGATAATTCATATGTTTGGTAAACTTGTTCATGAGAAATAGTAGCTGGATTGGACCTTCGAAAAATTTCAGTCCTAGCTCCATCACTAAGGCCAAAGAATAATGATTGTCTTAATATTTTTTTATATTCAATTGAATTAACAATTTCATTAACTCTATAATTAGGAATATTCTCCTCATAAGCAATTTTATTAATCAATATTGGCTTAATTACATCTGGGAAGCATGATGAAACAAGTAAATCTAATTCTGGGCTAGAAATGTAAACTAAATTGTTTTTTACAAAATTTAAAGCTGTTTTTCTGTCTTCCATGTTGTGAAATTGGTTCAACCATAATGCAAACCGTTCAATAAACCTCATCCCTGGAGAAAACTGTTTATAGCCATCATACTTGTATCTAGCCATATTTTGAAAATATTTTCGATTTGAAGTGAACTCTTCAGCTGAATACAAGGTTCCAGTTAACTTATAAAATAGCCCATGTACTACATCTTCTTTCATATTTTTAAATTAAATGAGTTTTTATTAAGTTCAATTTTTTTCAAATAATAAAGTGTTGCGACTGTGTTTTTTTGACCAACTTCAGCTAAATTCCAACAGCTGTCAGGGTCGCCAGAAACTTCGTTTACACTCAAAGAATATGGAACAGACAATAATTCAAAATCATTTCCTGGCCATTGACCTTTATCTCCAATACAAATACACTCTTTTGATGAACCATTTTTTTTCAATAATTCGTAACACTTCATCAATACCTTTATTTTTGATGCCTTAGATTTTAAAACCAAGTCTATAGAATGGCTGGATTCTAAGATTTGGACTTCTCCAGATAAAGGGAATTTCATTATTGCATTTTGGATTCTTGCCTTAGCAAAATTCCATTTTCTTTTGTCCTGAACTTGAATTGTAATTTGATTTGGTCTTAATTCAGTATTAATTTCAGTAAAAGGTATTGATAAACTATCAATTTCATCCTTTACTCGGATTAAAACTTCAGAAGAATTTATTTCCTTGTTTGGACTTTTATCGTCATCCAATGTACTAATATCTGACCCATTATAATACCCAATAACAACATTTCCCCATAACTCTTTAGGGATTATTTTCTGTAAATCTTTCCGAACAGATTGTCCTCGCCCCGTAGCAATACCTACAATAAAACCTGCTTTTAATATTCTGATTAGCTGATCAATTATTTCTTTGTTTGGACCATTAAATCTATTTTCTTCTGAGCATATAGTTCCATCATAATCTAATAAAATGGAGCCAAAATCTATTCTTCTTAGAGTATTAACATAATCTTTGTATTTTTTAAACCAAAAATGAATTTCTTCTTCAGAAAGACAGCTAAACGTTGACATGTTCGTTTTTCTTAGAATACAAATTCTTGCAGTTTCTGAAATTCCAGATGCACCTAATTTATAAAATGAAGAATATCTAAGGTGGTAAAGTTTGCTTCCGAACTCTGGTACTCCAGGTCTTCCTGGATCAATATTTTGCATCTCGCTAACTGCGCTTACTAGATAGAAAGATTTAATCAAAAGCTCTATACTTGATGCTGAGGAATTTAATTGGCTCTTTACTACCAGCCTAGGAATATCAGATGGAATTAGAGATAATGTTTTTTCCGCAATTTTTTCTTCATCAGGAGTTACCAATGCAACTATTGCTGATTTATTTGCTTTTTTTGCGAACCAATGATGCCTGCCATGTCCAAAATTTCTGTAATCGGTCAGAAGAATGCTGCCCAACGCTGCTTCTGTAAACTTAGATTCAATATCATATGCAACAGCTTGACCCCAGCCTCCATACATAACTGTCAAAGAAAAGTCTGAAGAAAGTTTAGATACAAAATTCGATATTTCTTCTTCTTCACTTTTAGTGATTTGTGAATTAGGTAATTGACTTTTATGGTATTCAAAAATTTTATAAAAGATTGTGAAATATGCTATCAAAGAATTAGTTGCTAAAAATCCATCTTTTTTTGTGGGAATTCTAAATTCAAAATTGTTGCTTATTGAATGGCCACTAGACAATTTACTGAGAGGTGTATCCTCACTCATGCAAATTGTAATAATAATATTAGGTTCTTGTTGGACAGCAATATTATATGCGAATAAAATGTCCGTATTTTTTCCACTCGAACTTATAAATATTATATTTGAATTTCTTAAGGCTTCCTTTGAATAATATACTTCCAAAGGAGTTATTGCTTTCGCTACTGTGCCATTCTTTTGAAATAAACAGGCCGCATAATAACACGCACTCAACGAACCTCCAGAGCCTACAACAAACAATGGGCGTTCTAAGTTATCAAACAACAGAGTAGATATTTTTTCACATGGCTGCTGGATAGCCCACTTTATGGTACTTTCAATTTTTTCTAATTCTTTTTTGAATGGTTTGCCCATAATGCTGAATTTCTCAAATTTTAGTATAAATTATTCAAATACCCTTTAGTGTTATTACTTAATGTGAAAAAAACCGAATAAACAAAATATTATTTTTAAATTTTAAAATTTATCAATTATGATTTTAGAATTTTGCTTCAATTTTTACGCTAAGGAACTTCATCCATTTCAATTAACCAAATAAAATTATCAACAATACGAAATTATCTATAAATAAAATTCGACAGTAGTCATTTTTGAATGTGTCCATTGATTACTGAAACCATTCCCCGGCCAATACCCTTCCTCCTTCGGCAACCGAATCTTCCTCCCATCCAGCTTTTTCAGGCTGTAGGCCGTGTCGGCTTCCACCAATCTTTCATCAAAAGGAATCGTACAGCAGGCGGTCGACTGCACCTCAAACCAATCCGCCAAGGCCAGCAGCAGCACGGGCTTGTGGGGCGTCCTGCCCTTGCCCGCCACATTGGCCCGGTGGAGTTTAGTCAGTTTTTGCAGGAAATCTCGAATTTCCATGGTCTGGATGCGTTTGGGTTTAAGGGCGGGAAGGTGGCGTGGGTAAAGACTTCCGGAATTTGAAAAATTTCGGAAGTCTAGTCTCCTGCGTCGTCCTATCGCCGTCAGTTTATTTGGTCGTTTTCTCCAGTATCTCGTTCGGTTGTGTTGCTGTCAGGTGTGTGCGCTCAAAAAGCGGGGGCAAGAAATGTAATTATTTTGATATTACCAATTTTTGATGAATAAAATGTGGGGGGCGGTTTAGGAGGTTTAGCGGGTTTAGAAGGTTTAGCGGGGGTGCGGGACTAAACCTGCTAAACCTTCCTAAACCTCCTAAACCTCCTCCCATCCCAGTAACTGCCAAATAAAAATTCGCCCACCCGAAAAAATTGGCACAAAATTAGTGCGTGTATTTTATACCGAAAACAATCGCTGGTGTGCAAGCATGTTTTGCCCAATACTTTTTCTAACAACTTAAACCTAGTCAACCATGGCTACCAGCAAAACAATTGTCGCTTCCAAGGAAGCAGCTTCCATCACACAGAACGGGGAAACGCCTCAAACAAAGGACAAGAAGCAGCTCAAGCTTCCTTGTACCATTGATGTGTTTTTCACCTATTGCACCGTCGCTTGGGGCTACGCCAAGCAGTACAGTTCCCGCCTGATGGCCAGAAGGCCACTTTACACCGAGGGTTTTATCTCCGAACAAGAAGCGCTCGTGAAGGTGGTGGAAGCACTGCCTACCCTCAGGGCCCGGCTGAACGCCGTCACCAACGCCAATATCCAGCTCAGCGCCGACAACCAAGCGGTGCGCAGCCTACTGCAATTGCTGAAGAACTATATCCAATTCGCCTTCAAGGACAAGGCCCAAATGGAGGCGCAGCTCCGGGCGGCGGGCCTGACGGACTATTCGTCCAAGCTCAACAATTGGCAGAATACCAGCGGCATGGTCCGTGATGCCAGGCAGTACCTGGCCAGCAATACCACCAGGCTGTCCGAGGGCGAGAATATGCCGAAAACCTTCCCCGCCGATTTCACGGAGGCCGCCAACAAGTTCGAGGCTTCTTGGCTCGATTTCATCGCCAAGGAAAAGGCCAGCACGGACGGCACGGCCACCCAAGACGATAGGCTGGAGGACCTGCTCACTGCCCTCAACCCGATGCTGGACATCGCCCAGCGGGTCTTTGAATTCGAGCCAGTGGAGCGCAAGAAGTTCACCCGGACGCACCTCCTCAACGAAGTGCGCAGCCGGCACTTTGCCGCCATCCAAGGCACGGTGAAATTCAGCACCACCGACAAGCCTATGGCTGGGGTTCGGGTCGAAATAGCAGGGGTGGAGGATGCTTTCGCCCTCACCGACAATAAAGGCCGTTTCTCCATCAACATCCCCGGCGGCGAATCCTATAATGTGCAGTTTTCTTCCCCTGGTACCGAGCCACTCACCCTCTCCAAGTTCGTGAAGCCCGGCGTGAAGGGCGAACTGAAAGCGACTTTGTCACCAATGACAGCGGTGGAAACTGCCCCTCCGACCTCGCCCAACATCACCGAAATGCCCAATATCAGCAATACGCTGTCGGTGGCCATGGGGGAGGTGAAGCCCAAGGAGGCGCAAAGCAATGGGCAGGAAGTAGCGGTGCATTGAAAGCTAATCTTATACGCTTTGGAAGTGGTTATATAGGTATTTGTGAGCAGCTTCCTTAAAATCAAAGCCCTGCCAGTCATTAGCTGGCAGGGCTTTTTATTGCATATAGACGCTTACCGTATGCGGAATCAGTGGTTGAAAACTTCAGAATTCAGGTTAAAAAAAAAGCTGCAACGGTCACCCGTTGCGTCTCTTATTGTCATTTTACTGGATACCCAATTTACGGATAAAAGCAGGATTTTGGCGAAGCCAAAATAGGATAGAACACAGATTGAACTGATTAGGACTGATTTAGAAATCCGTGAAAATCTGCCTAATCCGTTCAATCCGTGTCCCATTAATTTTTGACGAAGCCAAATCAAGATTCTTCGCATCTTGAGTCAGCTATACGCTGCGCCATTGGGTTTTGTGGAAATCAACCCTTATCAACCCTTATCAACCATGCTCGGCATTTGCACAAAACCTAATAGTGCGCAGTATAATACATACCTACTTTAAAACCGTCAATTTCCTCATCAAGCTGCCCTTTTCAGAAACCACCCGCAAGAAGTATTCGCCCGGCGCAAGTCCCTGCCCCGACAAATCGAGCTGCAACTGCTCCGTGCCTTCTCCTATCTGCTGAACCAAGGCCACCCTGCCCAAGCCATCGAACACGGTCAGCCTAGCATCGGACTGGTCGAGCCCTTGGATGCGCACCGTCACCCTCCCGCTCGTCGGGTTCGGGAACAGCTCCATGACGAGTTCGCCTTTCACGCCCGCCACAGGGTTCAGTTTCACCTTCGGCAAAGCCTTGTCCACGAGTTGGTTGCCCGTCACGCCCGGGTTCGGGTCGCAGCCCGTCGGCGAAGGCGCCCCGCCCCATTGGTTCGTGACCGCATTCAGCGCATTGTTCAGCGCCGTGGCGTACACGCCGGACGGGCCGTCCTGGAAGCCCACATTCCCGCCGAGGTAGTAGTTCACCATGTCAACCAGGCCGCCCAGGGTGTAGGGGAAGAAATGCAGCACGCCCTGCCCGTCGAAGAGGTACAGGCGGCAGCCGGACAGGTCGCACTTCACGATGTTCGGGTCGAGCTGGAGGCAGCCGAGGCTTTGGCCGAGCATGCCCCCCATGCTGGCATGGTTGTACTCCACGCTGTAGCGCAGGCTCAACTGAAGGGC
>JBGSWN010000032.1:0-8451 GCA_041752395.1 Saprospiraceae bacterium
CTTTGGGTGGTTTGGCTACCAGCGACGATTGGCAAAAGACTATGAAGAAAAAGAGGAACATTCTGTCGCTTTTATTCAATGGTCTATGATTCGGCTTATGGTTATCAAGCTCGCTCATTGATTTTTAAACAACCTCTTAAAGACACAGGCGGAGTACCTGTTTTTGAACACTGTGATGACGCAGGAGGCCATAGCGTCATGGGTAGGCGTATCCCCCAAGACCTTGTCAGAATGGGTCAACGAAAAGAACGGGGCTTGGAAGATTGCCAGGGCAGCAAGGAGCATCACAAAGGACAACATCATTTCTTCCTGGTACTCCCAGCTCTACGAACTGAACGAGTCCATCAATTCCCGACCCGATGGACAGAAATTCCCGACCAGCACGGAGGCCGACACGCAGTCCAAAATATCGGCCAACATCGAGCGGCTGGACCGCAAGAACAGCCTGGCCTTCTACATGCAGGTCATGGACGAGTTCATGGAATTCCTCACAAAGCGGGAACCCAAGCTAGGCCAGCAACTGGCCATGCAGTGCCTCGAATTCGTAAAACACAAGAGCAGCAAACTGAATGGCAACTAACGACAAACGCTTACTGTCAGCCTTCGAGGAGAAGATGATAAGGATAGCCGAGTCCACGGCGACCGGGATAAACCCCTTTGAGACCAAAGAGGAAAAGGAGGCCCGTGTCAAGCGGCTGCTGAAGAACTACGAGGCATACTGCGCATATTATTTTCCCTCGTACTGCTCCGCCAAGATGGCCGACTTCCACCGCCGTGAATCACGGTACGCCGACAGGCACTGGAACGAGGTGATACTCTGGCAATGGTCGAGGGAGTTCGCAAAGTCAACCCATGCCAACCTGCTCAGGCCGTTGTTCATGTACTTCAACGGGCAGTTGGACGGCATGATGACCGGCAGCGCAAACGAGGACCTTGCCGCCAACCTGCTCTCCGACATCAAGGCGAACTTTGAGGGCAACCATCGCATCCTGAACGACTTCGGCGATCGCCGGAGCTTCGGCAACTGGACGGACACCGAGTTCGTCACCAATGACGGCGTCATGTTCAAGGCGTTCGGCGTGAAGCAGTCGCCACGGGGCACACGCTTCCGCCACAAGCGCCCAAATTATGGCGTCGTTGACGACCTTCAGGACAAAGAGTCCCTGAAGAACGACAAGATTTCCCAGGAGCATTTTGAATGGGTAAAGGAGGACTTCATGGGGGCGCTGTCCACCAAGAAGTGGCAGCTCATCGTGCCCCAGAACCGCTTCCACAAGAACACCGTAACGGCCAAGTTCGAGGCCGACCGGGAGATAAAGAAGCATGTGAGCCGGGTGGACATGCTGAATGCCCAGGGCGAGAGCAACTGGCCGGAGAACTTCACCACCGACCAGTGCAAGGCCAAGATGGCCAGCGTCGGCACCATATCCGCCAGCCGGGAGTACATGAACACGCCCATCGAAGAGGGCAAGGTGTTCAAGCGGGAACAGGTGGTCTTCAAGACCCGGCTCCCGTATGACCGCTACGACTTTCTCGTGGCCTACTCCGACCCCAGCTTCAAGGCCACAGAGAAGAGCGACTACAAGGCCACCGTGCTGGTCGGCAAGAAGGGCCTCCGCCGCTCCGTGCTGAAGGTGTTCATCGGCAGGGTCTCCGCCAAGCAGATGTTCATGTGGCACTACACGATGGACGACACCGTTGGCGACCACACCATGATTGACCACATGATGGAGGCCAATTTCATACAGGACATGCACCTGAACCTCCTAGTGCCACTGGCAGAGGAAAAAGGCCGCTTGCTCAGGCTTACCGGTGACCACCGCTCCAAGCCCCACAAGCACCAGCGCATTGAATCCATGCAGCCGATTTTCGAGAACGAGCTGATAGACTTCAACATCACCGAAAAGGACAACCCCGGCATGATTGAGCTGATAAACCAGCTCTGTGCCTTTGAGAAGGGCCAGAGCATCAACGACGACGGCCCCGATGCACTGGAAGGCGCACTGTTCATCCTGGATACCAAGATACCGGAAGGGCACGAACCCAAATACATCCCAAAAGCCAAGAGCAAATACGAATACTAAATCGCATTATCAAACCTTTTAAATGCTTATTAAACATGAAGAAAGTAGTAGGAATTTTCTCAAGCCCCAAGACCAGCGCAAGCGCCATCCTTGGCTTCCTCGTGCTGCTCCTGACCCAAATCGGTTACGCCTTTGACAACGACCCGGCCACGGTCATGGACCTTGGCGTCGTCTTCTCCGGCCTCCTCATGGCTTTCGGCCTGCTGAAGGCAAGGGACAACGACAAGACCAGCGTGGACGTGGGCGCAGCCGAGCCGCCGAAGCCAGTCAACAATGCAACCCCTTACACGACCCGGTAAGACAATCCTTTACAGTGGGGCACGGCTCCCATTCGCACGGCCCCGCTTTTTTTTCTTAACCTTTTCAACTCAGCAGCAATGGAAACTTTGGAATTGCACTTATTGATGGACGAAAGCAACTGCAAGGAAATACTGCTTGCAGACACGGAAAACCCTGAAATCCTAATACACATCAGACACAAGGAGGGAGGGCTTAATGCGGTCATCACCCCCGACCTATTGGCTATTGACCAACTGAACGTCAAACATTCAGAGCTTATCGAAGGCACGATGGAAGACGGCAGGTTCACCTGCCTCAAGGTCAGTTCTTACGATGCCGGATGGCTTATCGAGAACCTTGAGCGCAAGCAGTGGACCCTAGTCCAGGGACGCCCTGCCATCTGCGAAAATTTCATAGAAGGCAAGCCAATGGTTAACCGCACAATCTATTCATCGTGAGCAACGCCAAGAAAAACTACGAGTACCTCGAAGCTGAAATAAAAGCGGGAGGGAAATGGAAAAAGTCATTCCGCAAGAAGACCTTCCTCCGCTTCACGCCGGAGGAAATCCAGCTCAAGCAGGAAGAAATGCGGAGAATACTGGCGGCCAACACACCGCCCATGTTCCAACTAAAAAAGGCCGTTACCTGCCCAAAGCCAAAGCACAACGGCAAGGGCTTGACAGAATGCGGCTATGTTTTCAAGAAAAAGGACGAGTGGGTTCCGCAGGGATTAATGCTACTAGTGTGCCCAGACTGTGGCGAAAGGCACACATTGACGATTAGGCCGAACAAATCCGCAATCCGAAATCCGAAATCCGCAATCGAAGCATGGGCAATATGGTTGACGCTTACAAGTTTGCCCAGGATACGAAACTGGAAGGGTTTGAAGCCTGGGAGGTCCGTTTAAAACTGGCCTCGCTAATCAAAATGAACGTGAAGCTGGCCGGAAAACAGGCACTCTCAAAACGGGAGCAAAAAGTCGGTTTTTCGGTGTTTGAAATTGGCGGTTTTATGGCCGCATTATTTGATTTCAAATGGGATGAATCGGACGCTTTTGTTCTCGCATTTGTGACACGGATAAAACAGGAAATCGAACCAAAATTTAAGTGATGAGTCCGAAGGAAAAGAACAGAAATTGTCGCTATCTTCGCATCCAGGAGATGTTCAAATACCTCTCGAAGGAGAAGCGGTTGGCGCTCGATTTTTGCTATCAAATCATTAGCGATTTTTTTGCCACGGAAGAGCAGACGGTAGTTCGGGCATTGAAGGCTGACATCGTGGCCGATACTGCGTTCAAACATTTTGACAATGACAGAAAGTGGGTGGATGAATACGTAAGGAAAGCCACCACCAAACAGGAAAAAAGAAAGGACGAAAAGGGCGTTAAAGACCTTTTCAATGAATTATCTTAACATAGACCCAGTCAATAACCAAGGTGGACACCCGTTCAGCCTTGATGATTTGTTGACGCTTGTCTTAGGTTTTACAGACTTGGCGAACGCCATCACAGCGCAGCATTATGATGACTACGGACTTGCGCTGCTTTCTCCTCCAAAAATCGCCATTTCTGGCGGAAATTTCACAAGTTCGCAGTTCTGGATTATCTATCAAGGGATTGGTGGCGTGGTTCGTGTTGTACCCACTGCAAGCACAGCGCTTTCGGGTGCTCCAGGTGCTGCGTTTCACATCCGTGTGACAACGGACTTTGGCGCTAATGACCCCGTGACTTACCAGTCGGGTGTTTCCAAGAACGTACATGCTGTGAGCGTGGGGCAATTAGTACATATTGACCCATCGTCGGCAGGTGGAAATGACATTCCATTCAGCAATTTCAATATTGCGGACTGGGTGAATGGTGCGGCGAGTTTTCTCCTTTCTGGGCTGGATACCTCCATTGTTGGAGGTGGGTACAAGTTTCGTTATCGGTTGTTGAGCAACAATACCATGCTTTGCTACCTAAGCTTCAGAGGCGCAGTTACCTCAGCGGTGAAGGTCACTTTGCCGTTGCCGTATTTAGTCGCAAATACCTTCACGCACGTGGTTTTTTGTGATAATCCAACCAATACGGAGAGTGTTGGCCGGATTCAAGCACCAGCGGATGGCAACGAACTATCCATTGCCCGTATTGGTGGCGCAGGCTATACGGTTGGGGCTGTTATCGAGAACAACGGAACGCACTTTATGATTGAACTGAAGATGCGTGACTAAGTGTTTGGAAATAGTAGTAAAACGCCGCCTTCCAGGCGTTTGTAAAGCCGAATCCACCTTTCATAAGCTTCGAAATGTGAGGTTCGTCAATGTTCATTGAAATAGCTAGCTCCTTTTGTGTCAGGCCGTATTTTTTAGCCTGATTCCTAACCCAATCAGGGCCAACAAGGTCAATGCCTTCACCTTTCCAGGTCAATGCCCGGAAATGAATCGTAAAGCCTTCAGGGAGGTGTGAGAACACTTCTCGGCCCTTCTCTACAAGTTCTTTTGCAGTCAGGATTTTGCCAGTAAGATTTTTTAGCTGGGCGATCCGCACCGTAATGGTGAAGTCTTTGACTGCCAAAATGTCGCAACCTACTTGGATAAAGCGGCGATAAGCCTTGTCTGAGGCTTCGATTTTCTTTGAAATTTCGCTGTCAATAGGCAGCAATTGAAGATTTTTCATTCATTTATTTTTAAAAGAGCGGGGCTTTTTGCCCCGCTCTGTGAATGTCAGAGGTTGATTTCCCAACCGTTGTCAATGTCAAAGATGGCCCGTTGGTTTTGTTTGCGGCCCCATTTTACAGCCTTTCGGAGGTCCTTGAACATCCGAACGCTGTCAAACTGAAACCGTCCATCTTCGTTTTTCCAGCCGCCAACAAACCCGTCTTTGTAGAGGGCATGTTGGTAGCAGTGGTAAGCGCCGCCATAGCTGAAGCAATTCTGAGTAGCTTCGTAAGCGACAGCGACGCCGCTAGTAACGATTTCCCAGAGGCCGATGTCAACCGTGAAACCATCTGGAAATTCTGCTGCTAGTTCTAGCAGCTTTCGAACCTGAATGTCAAAATCCATGACGTTGAGACTTCTTTTAGCTGGGCTCTCATCCCAGGTGTTTGATTAAAAAATTAAGTGTCAAGACCGTTCCTTTGAACGGTGTGTAAAATTACAAAATACTTGTCATAGTGACAACTATTTTGTAAGAAAAAATGATAGAAATTTGATTTATTTTTGGTGAGCTAGCCCTTCCCTGTCTTTTACCTTTCCCAGTATTTACGCCGTTTAAGAGCGTTTAATTACCTTTTAAATTTCACCTTTATTTTAATTTTATGGAGCTTTTAATTTTTATGCTTCTTTCTCCAAAATACTGGTAAGTGTCTGAAAATAAGCACTTTGTGAAATTTTGGCGTTTTTAGAAAGTTCTACTTTTTGTTTTTTGCCCCTTAGAGTTGATGCTCATCGGCTTTTCTATTCCCTATTTAATTAAAAAAAATCAATCATTTAGGTGGTTCCCAAAGCTCAATTTTCCGGCCTTCTGGGTCAATAATCCATCCAAATTTACCAAATTCAGACACTTCCGTTTCATCCACTATTTCAACGCCCTCAGACCGGAGTTGGGCGAGTAAACTAGTCAGGTCTTCCACTTGGTAATTGACCATGAAATCGTGTTGACTTGGCTCAAAATATTTTGTATCCCTTTTGAATGGGCTCCAACCGGTGTAAGTCTCTTCATCAGGGTTGTCTGCCCGACGCCATGGGAAAACGGCGCCCCAATCCTCAGAGGCAATTCCAAGGTGGTCGTTGTACCATTTTCTCGCATTTTCTCCGTCATTGCATTTGAAAAAAATACCCCCGATTCCGATTACTCGTTTCATAAATCAACCTTGATTTGTTATCAAAATATTAATCAAAATCGCTTCACAGACTCGATAATGTACATCGGGCGGTGCTTGATTTCTTCGTAAATATTGGACAAATAAATGGACATGATGTATAGCACCAAGCAAGTAATTGCGAAGAAAATGGAGGTTAAAACAACCAGGAAAGTCCATCCCGGAACTGCGTCGTGGTGATCGCCAAAGAAGTCCACATTCGTCATTTTTACTTTCAAGGCATTGCCTATCACCAACAGCATGAAGCCAATTGAACCCATGAAAATCCAAAGCAAAAGCGCCCGAAGAAAAGTCGTAAATGAAGTGATGGCAACCAAAGACGTGCTGAATTTTTCCCCGAAACCCTGGTCTTCATGCTGCAGTGGAACATCAACCGCAAGGCTAGCAGTGCGATAACCAACAATGGAATAGATGGCCTTCATGTAACGAAGGTTTTCTCTAAGTCGGAGGAGGGAGTTGAGCGCCCTTCGTGAAATGATACGGGTATCGTGCGCACGGTCGTCCACTTTGAGTGTGGAATAATTCCTCAAAATCCAGTAGAAAAACTTGTAAAATAATCGAAACCGCAGGTTGGATTCCCTTGATTTTGCTTGCAGATAAACAATGTCGTTGCCTTGGTTGCTCTCTTCAAACAAGGCTTGAATCAACTCCGGTTTTTGATAAAAATCGAATTCAAAAATGACCGTGTAATCCCCGTTCGAGCGGTCCAACCCAGCCACAATTGCGTGGTTTTTATTCACGGGAGATGACAAGTTCAACACAAAAATGTTCTGTTTCAATGCATTTTCGAGCGGCTCAATTTTATCCTCAAACCGTTGGCCACCTAGGTTATTCACCAAAATAATCTCAAAATCGGCAAAATTACCTTTCAACACGCCGTAAAGGTTCGTCAAATATGCTGGCAACCGGGGAAGGTCTTCCCGGCTGTTTATCACACCCACAATTGATAGGAAACTGTTGTTCATTAAGACTTCAAGTTGAAATCGCAAATATTGTCAAAAAACAGTAATTAATGGGCCATTTAATCAGTTGAGCTAGGAATAACCGGAAGATTGAAAAAAATAAATGTTTTAAACAAAGCGTTTTTCTGAAATTTGTTTTAAATTTGTGAAACAAATAGTTTTCAAATGAAGCCATCAACAATTTTGGAAGAAACCTATAAAAAGGGTAGGGGAGCACAGTTCAACCCTGCCAACCGGTTCGATAAATTGGCTTACGAAACAGATTTGGATATTCCACAGATTGAAGAAGAAATAACCCGGACGGAATACACCAAGGTGTTCCCGAAGACCATGGTAAACAGTGTAACCAGCCCAGATTTACCGATGGATTGGTCGGTGAATCCATATCAAGGTTGCGAGCATGGCTGTGTTTATTGCTATGCAAGAAATACGCATAATTATTGGGGCTACAGCGCAGGGACGGATTTTGAAAGCAAGATTTTGGTCAAGCAAAACGCTGCAAAATTGGTCGAGGATAAAATCAAATCAAGCAACTGGAAAGCCTCACCAATCATGCTTTCTGGAAACACGGATTGTTACCAACCGATTGAACGTAAACTCGAAATCACCCGAGAAATACTGGAGGTGATGTGGCGATACAGGCATCCGGTGAGCATCATCACCAAAAACAGCTTGGTGCTTCGTGACCTTGATTTATTGGAAAAATTGGCGGAAAACAGACTGGTTCGGGTCGCCATTTCTGTCACTACGCTTGGCGAGGATTTGCGTCGGCAGCTTGAGCCAAGAACGGCAAGCGTTCACAGCCGGCTTTTCACGATTGAAAAACTGGCATCCCGTGGAATTCCAGTTTCGGTCATGTTTGCGCCGATTATTCCAGGCTTGAATGACCACGAGGTTTTCAAAATCGCTGAATACACCTCAAAATTAGGCGCATTGAGCCTTGGCTACACGGTGGTTCGATTGAATGGCGATGTCGGATTGATTTTCGAGGATTGGATTCAGAAAAATTTTCCAGACCGTGCTGAAAAGGTTTTAGGTCGAATCAAGGAAATCCACGGTGGCCAGCTTGGCGACAGTCGGTTTGGTGACCGGATGCGTGGTGAAGGAAATTTTGCTGAATTGATTCGGAACCAAGTACAATTGGCTCGCCGCAAATTTTTCGCTGGGAAGGAAGCCCCGGCTTTCAACCTTGACTTATTTGGGCAGATGCGGCATCCACAGCTTAGTCTGTTTTGAAACTAATTTAGCAATGATAATCTATATTATGTT
>JBGSWN010000033.1:0-27482 GCA_041752395.1 Saprospiraceae bacterium
TCTTTTGAAACGGTTTCATCGCTCAATAATCCAATGGCTTTTGTCCGCACATTTTCATCGCTGTCGGACATGCCCGTTTTAATCAATTCCTCTATTTTGACATACTTCAAATCTTTTAAAGCAGGCAATATGGCCATTTTGACCTCACTGCTTTTTGTCGTTGCGTATATGGTGGCCAATTTATCATTCGCATCCGTGATGTTTAGATTGACCAACATATTCGCTACCGCAATTAATGTAGCTGGATTTTTTTCGGTTAAATAATTGGCGATATAAGATTTAACCTTGGCTTGCACTTTGGCAGGGTCACGTTCCACTTTGCCCCGGTAGCGCCCATCCACCCGGTCGGTTTCGGAGGGGTTTGCCCAAGTGCCGAGTGCCGCCAATGCTTCCGTTTTGATGGCATCGGAGAGGTCGGTTCTTTTTGAAAACTCAAAGAGCAAGTCGAGTTCCTTGTCGCCGCCGAGCCGCTGCGCTGCATTGATGGCACGGCGCAACAGCGGCTCGCTTTTGAAGCGTTTATCGGCCAAACAGCCCGCCAATGCTGGCATTGCCGCTTGGATGGACAGGTCATCGTTAATTGCACGGGCAGCTTCCGTGGCAATGTACTCATCCTGGTCTTTCAGAAAAAGCTGGACATTTTCGTTTTGTAATCTTCGTAAAATGACCACGGCAGCCGTGCGCAATGCCTTGCTTGGGTCGTTGGAAAGGGCGATGATTGGCGCTGCATTTCCAATCCTCGTGAGGGCCAATATTGCCGCATGGCGCAGGTATAAATCGGCGTCATTATTTTCTTTCAATAAATTAATTAGTGGCTGAATGGCTTTGATATATTTTATTTGCCCCAACACTTCCGCAGTATAAAACTGGAGGCGGGGATTGCCGGATTTCAGCATAGGCATTATTTCATCGCCGATATTATTTATATCTGCATCACCCAACATCCGCAGGGCTTGCACGATGATTTCCTCATCTTTGTCTTTCAATAATGGAATCAGTTCCGTGGAGAAATTCTTATCAATTCTTGTCATTTGCCCCAAACCCCATATTCCATGAATCCGTGCCATTTGATTTTCCGTTTGGGCAATGGCTTCTTTCAAAGCATCCACCCCGGCCTTGCCCCGTTTCACGAGTTCAAACTGGGCCTTCAGGCGGATACGCTGGTCGGAATAACCCATTAGTTCTGCCAGTTTTTCGGGCATGGCAGCGGTATAATCCAACTGCATGAGCCTTTTGGTTTCCTTGCGCTCGGCCTCCAAATCGTTCTTTTCGGTGGTAACGTCCAGCTTCCAGACCCGGCCTTCCTCCTTCGGGTCCCAGCCGTTTATCCAGTCGGCAACATAGAGCGCACCATCCGGCCCAAACTGGATGCCTGTGGGGAGGATGCCGCTCAGCACGTCTTTTTCCCCATCCAATTCAAAGGAAGCGCCCTTGGGTTTCAGGCCAAACGACCAGATATGTGAGCCAGTGGTCGTTCCCACAAATTCCACAAGAAAAAACTTTTTCACCCAATCCTTGCCCAGTGCCGTGCCGGGGTTATAGACCATGCCTGTTGGGCCATTGTGGTAATTCATGATGGGCGGAATAATATAGGCGGCCTGCCCATCCCAATGGGGCACATATAGCTTCTCGTCCATCCATACGTTATAATTATTATTTTTCGGGTCAGTATATTTTCCATATTGCCAATTGGAGCGCCAGCCCGCATCGGAACCTTCCACGATATGCACGAGTCGCTCACTTTCACCCTCATAATCGCCGTCATTATCGGAAGTGATGATACTCCCATAATCGTCAAAAACAAATTCATAGGTATTGCGGACGCCCGTTGCGAAGATTTCAAAATCGCTGCCATCCGGGTTCGAGCGGCAGATAAAGCCGGAGTTCGGGTTCTCGATTTTCTGACCGTTTACAGTCGTGATACTGGCCCCAATATCCCCAATACCCCAGTAAATACGGCCATCCGGCCCTTCCCGCACGCCGGACATGCCGTGCCCGCCGAAGCCGATATGAACCTGAAAGCCCGTGGCAATGGAGCTTTTTTTGTCCCACATGCCATCGCCATTGATGTCCTCGAAGCGCCAAAGGTCAGGCGCAATGGCCACGAACGCATCGTGGTCACGCACGAGCAGGCCCTCCGCCACGTCGGTCACTTCTGTGTTGAAATCGTGCACCACTCGGGTCGAAACATCGGCAAGGCCATCGCCGTCCGAGTCTTCCAAGCGCCAGATATCATCCTTTTCCACGGTCAGGTCACGCCAATCGTGGCTACCATCGTTGTTCAAATCCTTGAGGTACTCGTTTTCCTTGCTTTTTTCTGGCGCAAACTCTGTGTGCAGGAAGTTCTTCCTGTCCTCCACCGTTTGAAAAGAAATGGACTTGGTCATCCAGTCCCGATGTCCTCGGATGTCGAATTCGGAATTTAGCTGGCGGTTGGAATTGGTCAGGTAAACCCGGCCTTGGTTGTCAATGGCCATGCAGGTCGGGTCGTTGGCCAGCGAGTCGGAGGCCCAAAGGCTGATTTGGAGGCCATCGGCCAGCTTGGCGGTCACTTGGCCCTCGATTTCCTTGGCTTTTTTCTTTGCAGAGGCAGCATCCAAGCGGACGGAAAGTGGTGCGTCATGCTTAGGTTCTGGCTTGCAGGCGGCGAAGAAAAGCAGTCCAAAAGCAGCCCAGATGCTTATTTTTCTCAAAGTGATGGTGAGTCTCATGTATTGCGTTAAAGTTGGTGAAATAATTTTGGGTAAATGTAGTGGAAAGTGGGAAGAATACAAGGGTTGATGGATAGCGTGAATTTTAAAGTCGAACCAGATTAGGGAGAATTTACTAGCTTTATAGCATCATAGGAGATTGTAAAGCAATATGTTTTTACTTTTCAAACCCTATTCTTTTGAATTAATCTCACAAATAAAAACTGATTTAATGAAAAAATCCTTCACAATCCTACTACTCTGCTTATTCTTTACCACAATCATACAAGCCCAATGCTGGCAAAACCTAACCGCAAGTCTGAGCCATTCCTTGGCGACCAAAACCGACGGAACACTTTGGGCCTGGGGCAAAAACACGACTGGGCAACTGGGGATTGGAACAAATATAGCCACAGGCAGCCCCATGCAAGTTGGGACCGACAACGATTGGCAAGATGTGGTAACTGGCAATTTACATTCCTTGGGGTTAAAGACGGATGGGACGCTCTGGGCTTGGGGCGGCAATGAATTTGGCCAACTAGGCGATGGAACGAATACGAGCGGAAACACTCCCATTCAAATTGGAACGGACAATGATTGGCAGCTAATCATTGCGGGTAGCCGCCATTCTTTGGCCATAAAAGCCAACGGGACACTCTGGGCTTGGGGGCAGAATTTATACGGTCAATTGGGCATCGGAACAAATATGAATGAAAACAGCCCCGTTCAAGTCGGTACAGACAACGATTGGCAAAATGTGGTCGCTGGCCGCTATCACAATCTAGCCATCAAGACGGACGGAACGCTTTGGGCATGGGGGCAGAATCAATACGGCCAATTGGGCAATGGCTCGGTCATGGATGAAAGCAGCCCCGTGCAAATTGGAACAGACAACGATTGGCAAAACCTGGCTGCAGAAACTCATTCCCTTGCGACCAAAACCAATGGGACGCTCTGGGCTTGGGGATATAACATCCTAGGGCAATTGGGAAATGGAACGACTGACGACTCAGATACGCCTATTCAGGTGGGTACAGAAAGCAATTGGCTGAAATTGGCGGCTGGAAGTGCCCATTCCATGGCAATAAAAACCGACGGAACACTCTGGACTTGGGGATGGAACGGCTATGGCCAATTGGGCGATGGGACGATGGACAATAAGAACACGCCCGTACAAATCGGTACTGCCAATGATTGGCAAAACTTGGCTACTCGTGATGGTCATGGCCTAGTGACCAACAATGACGGAGACCTCTGGGCGTGGGGTAGTAATCAAGACGGGCAATTGGGCGACGGAACTTATATGAGTACGAACAGTCCGATTACTTTCATGACTGATTGCCCAGTTTCTGGGGCTTATGATGAGCTTTCACAGGCAGTTGGCAATATATTCCCAAACCCAGCATCGGATTTTATCGCTATTGAAAATACCGTGGAATATGGCATTGCTATGACTTTCAAAATAACTGATGTTTTCGGTCATGAAATTATGCCAAGCCAAATCTTACCAGCTTCTCAGCAAATCAATATCGCTACCCTTGAAAATGGGGTGTATGTGTTGGCTTTTATGAGTGGGGGTGAGCAGGTTTCGAGGCTTTTTGTGAAGATGTAGGGCAGGTCAGCATGAACCTCGTTGGCGCAAATGTTCCACTTTTAACAGCCGTCAGCATCTAAGTATCTATGAAAAACCTATTGTTTGAGCAACAGTTGAAAGCAGCGACTCTTGTGATAGGGCTGCTACACACAACGCAAGAGCCGCTACGCTAAACTCTTGCTCAAGCTGTGCCTTGAGCTTTGTGAGCGGGTTGAGGAAGACTTGAGACAACAGAGACTTCAATATTAAATCACATCTATCACAAATTAAGCATGGACACTTTGACGGCGTTTAAACTCAATTTTCAAACCATTTATCGTAATCAAGAAAATGCCAGAGGTATTGCAATTACAATGATTGACTTTGGATACAAACAATTCAAAACCACTTTCAAATCTCAAAATTTAGAAAAACTAAAAAATATTTGCGAGAAGGGTTTTTACGCCCCTTCAGACAATGAGTTAATTTTAGATTTTGTCTTTAATGAATTAACTGATAGTATAAAATTGAGTATTTGTTTTGAAAATATAATGAAAGCAATTTTACTTTCAAATTTGTATGTAATTCATGCTATAGATTCAAATATACCAGAATTAAAACCACTTGCTTCCAAACAGCGAAAAGAGCCTATTCAGGTTAAAGAGTTATTAAACATTTCTCCATGGCAACACAATAATAATATCGATTGCATTGACGAGTCCGTAAAACAACAAATTCGTGGGCTGAAAGAACAAACAATAAACTATTCAACTATGATTGGAAACACAGCCTATTTAAATCATTTTAATTTCCCATCAACGATAATTGAACTTCTACAATCAGAAAATCTTCAAAGAAATAGACTACATTTATACAATTATGCTTCTTTTCAAGCCCGAAAAAGCACCTACGAAAACTTCAAGATAATTAGTGAATTTATCGAAGTAAATACCAAGAACTGGGTGACTCAGCTTCATGACAGTTTAGACATAGCACATGAAGACAGAAAACTTACCATGATAATCAAAGCACAAAAAAGGCTTTAGTATTTAGCCCCCCCTCACAACCGCCTCAACCCCTCCCTAGCTCCCACACTCTCCGGATTCACCACCAGCGCCCGTTCCAGCAGCCCCTTCGCCTCCACTTTTTTCCCTTGAAAAATAAACAACGCCGCCTTGTTCACCAGCGCCTGTTCGTAATCGGGGTCGAGGGCGAGGGCTTGGTCGTACAGTTTTTCGGCTTGGGGAAGGTTGTTCGTCAACACATTGGCGTAGCCGAGGTTGAGGAGGGCAATGGGGCGCTCAGGATTCAGTTTTAGCACATTTTCAAACACCGTTTTCACTTCCGCAATGCGCTTCATGGCCAGCAGGGCAACGCCTTTTTTCTCCAAAAAATCCAAGTGCAGTGGGTAGGCTTGCAGGGCGGCTTCGTAATAGGCAAGTGCTTTTTCAGGCTCGCCCGTCTTGAGGTTTGCCTCGCCGATTCGGTAATTTGTCCAACCGTCTATATTGTCATTGGTCATTGATTTGGCGGCGGCGATGATACCTTTCCAATCTTCTTTTAGGAACAATAAATGAATCTTCACGGGGAGCATTCGCCCCGGTTTTTCCTTTGACTTTGAAAGATAGAACGCAGCACTGTCCAGCATCACAGGCGACTGGATATACTTGTCGTGGGTGGCGAGGTAGCCCCTTGCCATGTCGAGGGGTGAAGGTTTGGCTTGGGTCATGTTCTGGATGCCGAGGAACGCCTTTTTTTGCGGAGCAACAGCTTTTGTCATTGCCGCAGGCAACCCAATGCGGTGGTCGGTGATACGCACGTGCGGGATGTCCTTGCTGCCAGACTTAGGCATGTGGCAGCTTGCGCAATTGTCTGATTTTGAGGCCCTTAGTTCCGGTTTTTCGGTGCAAGCCGTTGAGTTGTGGCATTTCAAACATGCATTGTTGTACTGGCTGGCTGGCGTGATTTCCACGCTGCGATGTGGCTGGTGGCAGCTGATGCAGCTCAGTTCCTCGGACTGCTTGAAACACTCGCTCATGCGCAATCGGTCAGCCTGCGAGGCCATGATAAAGCGCTCGTCCGAGTCGGTGAAGCGGGGCAGATAGACGTTCAGCACCTCACTCAACTTCATTCCTGGCTTAAAATCAAAGAAGGATTTGCCCTCGTTCAAGACGGCAACGCCCTGCAAATGGCAGCGCTGGCATAGGTCCATCTGGAGGTCACGGGGCAGACGGCGGGGGTTCACGATGGAATAGTCGGCCAGCTTAGAGGTATCCACCACGATGCCCGCCAGTTTTTCCTCGACGTGCAACTTGCCGGGGCCGTGGCAGCGCTCACATTGGATGCCCGTTGGCATTTTCGAAAAGCGGTTCATAGAGCCAGGCACTTGCTCGGGGTAATTATTGTGGCAGGTGATGCATTCCTCGGTCAGCCAGCGCCCGAAGCGGCTGTTGTTTTCCTTGAAACCGGGCGCCAAATCCCAGCGGCCCTCCTGCGTGTACCACGTCACAGGCGCTTGATAAATATAGCCATTAATATCGAGGATATGCGAGTTGGTATGCTGCCCAGAGCCGACGATATAGCTGATTTTTTCGAGGCGGTGGTGGATGGTGTCGCCGTTTTCACCGAGGCGATATTCGAGGACGTACATGGTGGAGTCCTTGAAAAAGTGGTGGTAATAAAAATTGCGGAGCGAATCAAAAACGACGGCGTGAGGGCCGAAAGTGGCGGCGGTTTTTTGCAAGGTGGCATGGTCAAATGAGCGGCCCATACCCGTGTGGATGAAGGTATCGTGGATGTCTTTGTGGCAACTGGCGCAGGTGGCCATGCCCACATAGGCGACACTGTCCCGGACGTTGCGAAAGGGAGAGTCCGTGGAGGTGGTGCTTGCTTTTTTACAAAAGGAAAAACACCAAGCCACGATTAGGGCAAGGAATAGCAGGGTGATATTTTTGGTAGAAAGCATGGCGCAAATTTAGCGAAGTGGCCCTTCTGCTGTAATGCATTTTGTAAAAAACGTTCAAAGACCTAACTTTGGACAAAATTACAAGCCATGACAGCCGAACATCTTTTTTACCAGCAATTTTACTTGCTCACCGATGAGCAGAAGGCTGCTGTGTTGCTCGTCATTCAGACTTTTTTGGGCAAAAAAAAACCTAGTCATCAGTCTGAGCCAAAACCAAAGAAAAGGGGTGGCTATGGCAGCCTCAAAGGCAAAATCTGGATATCGCCGGACTTTGATACACCATTGGACGACATGAAAGAATACATGCAATAAATATGGATAGTTACCTCCTCGACACACACACCCTGCTTTGGTACCTTGAAGCTGACCCTCAATTGAGTAAAAAAGCTTTAGAGATTATTGAAAACCTCGAAATAAAATCTATCATCAGCCATGTAAGCCTTTGGGAGATTGCCATCAAAATGAGCATTGGAAAGCTAAGTATTCAAATGCCTTTTTCAGAATTAGAACCCAAACTCCTAATTGATGGGTTTCATATCTTACCAATTTCATCTTCACATATCATCGCATATTCCGAACTTCCACTTCATCATCGTGACCCATTTGACAGGTTGTTAATTGCTCAAGCAATACAAGATCACCTGCCAATCCTTGGCAACGATGATGCTTTTGACACATATCCTGTCCAGAGAGTTTGGAAATAATGCCATTAATTTCAACATGAAAAAAATAATCGTCCTCGGCGCCGGCCTCGTCGGCAGCGCCATCGCCATTGACCTCAAAAAGCAGCACGATGTGACCAGTGCCGATGCCAGTGCTGAATCACTGAAAAAGCCCGCAGCGCATGGCATTCCCACGGTGCAGGCCGACCTTTCCAACCCTGAAAAACTGAAGGAATTGGTCAAGGATTTCGACCTCGTCATTGGGGCATTGCCGGGATTTTTGGGCTACAATGCACTCAAAACCTGCATCGAAGCGGGAAAGAACGTGGTGGACATCAGTTTCTTTCCCGAAGACGCTTTCGGCCTGGACGAGTTGGCGAAAAAGCACAACGTCACCGCCGTGGTGGACTGCGGCGTAGCGCCCGGTATGGGCAATATCATCTTTGGGCACCATCATAAACACCAGAAAATCAACAGTTTCCGCTGCCTCGTAGGTGGCTTGCCGCAGGTGCGGCAATGGCCGTGGGAATATCGGGCGGTCTTCTCCCCGATTGACGTGATTGAGGAGTACATCCGCCCTGCAAGGTATGTGGAAGGCGGTAGGCTCGTGACCCGTGAGGCGCTCTCCGACCCTGAATTGATTGATTTTCAGGGCGTTGGCACCTTGGAAGCTTTCAACACCGACGGCCTTCGCTCTCTCATTCACACCATGCCGGATGTGCCGGACATGATTGAGAAAACCCTGCGCTACCCCGGCTGCATCGAGTACCTGCGGGTGCTGCGGGCTGGTGGCTTTTTCAGCTACGACGAAGTGGAGGTGAAAGGGCAAAAAATTCGTCCGGTGGACCTGACAGCCCGACTGCTTTTCCCACAATGGAAACTGGCGCCCGGCGAGGGCGATTTCACCATCATGCGCATCAGCCTTGGCACCGATGAGGGCCAAATCACCTACGACCTCCTCGACCGCTACGACCCTGCCACGGATACTATTTCGATGGCCCGCACGACGGGTTATACTTGCACGGCGGTAGCTAATTTGGTACTGGATGGGAAATATGATAGGAAGGGGATTAGCCCGCCGGAATATGTTGGGGAAGTTGATGGGGCGTTGGAGTTTGTTTTGGGGTATTTGGCGGAACGGGGGGTCGCTTACTCAAAGTCCAATATTTAACCAAACAAATTGAGCCATGCTGATTTTCGATGAAAATGGAAACCTTACGCCTTACGACATTATTGAGTCATCTTTGGATGATTTTCTGTCAACGTTTGTCCAAGGATTTGAAGACAATCAAAAGCGGTTGATGCTGTTGGAACGTTACCTAAAATACCTTGGGGAATTAAAAAACACTTTTAAAGTCCCGTTTTTTCAATGGGTAAATGGAAGTTTTGTCACCAAAAAACAGCAGCCCGGCGATATTGATATGGTCACATTTTTACCTTACGATTTGATTGTAAAAAAGGCTATTTTTGTAGAAAAACTGAGAAAGTCCTCGAAGCAAGTTTATGGCATTGATGGGTTTTTCGCCCCTGTTGCGAATTGGAACCATCGTTTTTACGATAGCACCATAAAAGAAGCTGAACGATGGAAAACCTTGTTTGGAACTTCGAGGGATGGACAACCTAAAGGCATCATAAAATTGAATTTTGAATTATGACAGCAGCTAAAATATCCACTATCACCAACGACCTAAAGATTGCGGAAACTGCCTTGCTAGAGTGGAAAGCCAAGGACGAACCTTTAGCAAAGACGATGGTCATGCAGTACGAATTGCTGAAAAAGGAACTGCTCAAAGACCTTCTCGTAGAATTGGTGGAAAGCGGCGTCAATTTCAACAGCGTAGGTGATTTTATTCAACGCCTAACTGCATACCTAAAAAGCAAGGAGAAGCTGGAAAAATTGCCGAAGGCAATAACTGCGAATCTAACCGAGGTGGAGAAGTTGTTGGTGGCATGACCTATCGCAGTTAATGAAACCAATCTTTTCATCAATCTTTTCCACTCCATTTTGAGCTTGTCCAAAAAACTCCTTCTCGTCGCAATTGCCACCCTCCTCCTCGGCCACCTCCTACCCCAGCCCGTCACCATGCCCGTCTCCGGTGCCACCGCCAATGACTACAACCCCAACTCCTTCTGGTACTATCCCTGGGGCAAGTCCGTCACTCACAAGGGCGTGGATATTTTTGCGAAGGAAGGCACGAAGGTCGTGGCGGCAACGAGCGGGCTGGTGGTCAGGTGCGGTAACATTAAAATGGGCGGCAACATCGTCCTCGTCCTCGGCCCAAAATGGCGGCTGCACTACTACGCTCATTTACAGGACATTACAACGAGCAATTTCTCGTGGGTGAGCCGTGGCGAGGCCATTGGTACAGTGGGCACCACAGGCAATGCTGTGGGGAAGCCGCCGCACCTGCACTACGCCATCGTTACAGCGCTCCCCTACCCTTGGCGCTGGGATGCCGACCGCCAGGGCTGGAAGAAGATGTTTTACCTTAACCCGATTGAGTTCTTAAACAATCGCTAATTCCTCCTGTCATTAATCATGGTAGTCAGAGGGAGGAGGAATTTCCACTGCACCGAATCTCCGTGTCCCTCTGTGTTCTCCGTTTCTCTGTGTTAAAAATTCAACACGGAGGCACCGAGAACACAAAGAATCACAGAGGACTCACCGCACCACCACCTTCCTAACCCCCATTTCCCCATCCACATTCAAGCAAACAAAATAAAGCCCCGGCACAGCATCCAGCGAAAGCGCCAAGCGCTGCTGTCCTGCCGCCAAGCGCTCCTCATCGTGCGCCAGCACCTGCCGACCTTGCGCATCAAAGACCGTTAGGCGCACCGCTGCATTTTTGTCCAACACCAAATCAATCGTCACGTCGCCACTGGTTGGGTTGGGGGAAATGAGCCAGTCAAAGGATTGGCCAGCAGCCTCCTCGGCATCCGTGTAAAAGCTGGGTGGCGTCAGTTTCACATCGGTATAAAGGCGGTATTCGCCAGCGGCGAAACTCAGCGGGGTAGCCACGTTTGTCACGTTCAAGCTGTCGCCCGTGAAATAGTCGTACCACCAGCCCGTGTGCTGGAAATTGGGGGAAACATTGGCCGTTTGCACCGCAAAATTGCCGAGCACATTGGCGTCCATATCGGGGGCGTTCAGTTGCATCGTCTTTTGGAAACCAGCGGAATTGAGCTGGAAATTAGCAGTCTGGAAAGTCGCCGAATTCGTGCGCAGGTAGTTCATTTTGCGCACCACGTTCCAGAGGTCCACCCGGTCGGGGTTGGACATATAATCCCAGCGGATGGGCTTTTGCGAGAGGCGGCAGTTGTTGCTGATGGTGCCATCCTCGCAGCGGTTGATGGAGAAATCGTAGCCCATTTCGAAGAACTGCCAGAGCATCTTCGGGCCGGGGATACTGAGGTAAAACACGCTCGTCAGCTCCATTCGGTCCATGGAGACGGGCAGGCTACGGATATTGTAGCCGGGCACCGACTGGTTGCCGAAGGTGATGTTTTTGAAGCCCATCCGCTCCTCGTCGTGGCTCTCCATATAGGCGATGAGGTGTGGGTCGGCCCAGCCCTTGCTCTTGTAGCTGGCCCCGGCAAAACTGCTGGATGAACCCAGCGAAGCCTCCAAAAACTGGTTGCTCGTACCTGCCCCACCCCAGAGCATGCAGCCGTAATCGCTCAGTTCCTTCTCCTCAGTGTTGGCGGCGAAATGCTCCAAAATCACATAGGCACCGGGCGTTTCCGACCACACTTCATCGGCATAATCTTTCAGCGTCGCAATGCGGGTAGCGTCATAAGCACCAGCATCGAACGGGCCGTTGGTGTTCTGGGTGAGGCCCTTTGAGAGGTCGAAGCGGAAACCGTCCACGTGGTATTCGGCAAGCCAGTGTTCGAGTGTTTTTTTTACATAAATCTTGGTGGCGGGGCTTTCATGGTTAAAATCGAAGAACACGTTGAAATCGTGCTTTGCCTCTTGGTTCAGCCACGGGTTATTGGCCGCAGGGCGGAAATTGGCGGCATCCCAGTACAACATGCAGAGCGGGTTTTTCTCGTGCGCATGGTTGAACACCACATCCAAAATGACGGCGATGCCCCGCTCGTGGCAGGCATCCACCAGCAGCTTGAACGACTCCGGCGAACCGTAGAACTTATCCAATGCATAGTGGTAGGTCGGGTCGTAGCCCCAACTCAGGTTGCCGTTGAACTCGCTGATGGGCATGAACTCGATGGCGTTCACGCCGAGCCGTTGGAAATAATCCAGGGTATCTGTCAGCGTCTGAAAGTTTTTCTTTTGGGTAAAATCCCGCATCAGCATTTCATAAATAATCAACTTCTGCACGGCGGGGCGCTGGAAGTCGTCATTTTGCCAGTCGAAAGCAGGCTCTGCCGTGCGCAGCAGCGAAGCTATGCCGGTGGTCTTTCCTGCCGGATATGGCGGTATACTCGGAAAGCTTTCCGAAGGGATATATTGGTCATTGTTTGGGTCAAGAATAACGTTGCTGTAAGGGTCGCCAATGCGGATGTCACCGTTCACGACATACTGAAAAGCATAGTATTGGTTGGGCGTGAGGCCCGTCACATCAATCCACCAAGTGCTGCCGTCCGGGGTGCGTTTCATTTGGTAGTTATCCTCGAACTGCCAGTTGTTGAAGTCGCCGATGAGGTAGGCGAACTGCTTGTTCGGTGCATAAAACGCCAGCCGCACTGAGGTATTCGAGGTATAATTGATGCCCAAGTCCGTACCTGCTGGCAGGGCCTCCACAGCGCCAGCGCCGGGTATCACATAATTGAAAAAGCGGCTCACTTCGTCCGTTCCGTTGGTGGCTTTTACCTCCACCGTATGCGCCCCGCCTACGCTTACGTTCAGGTTGTAATTGAGCGAAGTACCGGAAGTCATGTAAATGCTGGCTCCATTGTCCAATACCTCGAAATCAGCCGTTTGGTTGGCAGCGGCTTGGATGGCTATCACCTGCCCAATGGTCGGAAAAATGGCCTGCGTAGAAGGCGTAATCAGGGTCATGTTGAACACCGAATTATCAGGTGCGACATCGTAGAAGATGTCCGAACCGCCTGTATCCTTGCCCTCCAATGAACCCGTTCCATTGCGGAAGACAAAGGCCATTTTCTCGATGACCTCGTTGCCGTTCGTCACGTTGTAATAGCTACGGATGGTCGGTGTAATGGCATAGCTATAAACATTCGGCTGGCCACTGACCGGGGTCATTTTCCAGGCGGCATTGGCCTGTCCCCAGCTTGTCACCACATATTTCCAATCGCTCAGCCCTGTGCTCAGCGAGGTGATGACACCCGTGTGGAGATAGACATCGCAGTTACAATTGGTAAGGCCTCCCGTGCCCTGCGTTGCATCGTAGTAGATGGTGACGGACTGGTTTTCGGTCGGAAAAACGGGGTCAGCCCAGATGATTTGGGCATGGACGGTTGTTGCGAAGCACAGCAACAGGAACAGGTAAGTTATGTGTCGGAACATGTGACATTTTTTTGGTTCACCGCCGGAAGATACCGGCGCAAGGCAAAGATAGGAAATGGGCGGGGGATGGGGGAGAACGTCGGCGAGGTTTGGAAGTTTGCTGACGTTTGAGTCAGGCATGTTTTGCTCCTACTGGCACTTCGAATTATAAAACTCCACAATTGACCTTAGTTTGTTTTCCTGAAACTCTTCCTTGTAAATCTTTACCGCCAAATCTGGGCAATCGTAGAAATACGCCTGCATGTCTTTTTTGAAGTCTGATTTTTCTACCCAGTGCACTGGTTCTCCTTCTCTTTGAAACCCATAAATCTCCTCATAATAAGTCCTGCTGTGTGAATCGCCAAGAGGTGTCATGCCTGATTCATACCGCAAGAACATTTTCATTGGCCCATCTATGAGCAAATGCAAGAAAATGCCATCATGATTATCTGAACTTATCCCTGAAAAATAGGGCCTTGAAAGCATTTTTATTTCCAAATTTCCGAAACTAAACCCAATTTCTAGGACCTCGTCTGGATATAGTGTCCCTTTTTTACCTGTAGATTTGTCGAAATATTTGACCTTGTCTTGCAACTTCTCGAAATCCGGGATGCTTGAAGTTAACTTGAACGGGACGTTTACGTCAATATTCACGGTATCCATTTCCTTGTTGATGAAATAGCCATCAAGTTTCTTGGCAAATAATTGTGTCATGGACATGATGCCGAGCATAAGCAGTAAAAGCGTTTTTTTCATTGAAATCATGATTTTGTGATGATGCATTTTTACGCTCACAAAAGTAAATTACCAACTTGAAATTGAGTGGAAAAAGATTGGAAGCAATATTTCAAAACTCCCAAGTAAGCCCCGCCGTATAATTCCTTCCCGGCATCCGGTAGCGCTCCAGTTCCTCGTATTGCGTATTGGTGAGATTGTCCACGGCGAGGTAAAACTGCGTTTGATTTAGGGGCTGCCAGCCGATTTTGGCATTGACAAGAAACGCTGCACCCGGTTCGCTACCCGGATAGATAAAGACCTCCTTGATGGCGCTGCGGTAGCGTGCATTGACGTTTCCGGTAAACTGACCGACGTAGGCAGTAGCGCCCACACTCAGTGTATGCTTTATTTTATAGGCCAAATTATCATTCAACCGCTCAGCGGAAACGTCACGGGCGTCGAGGTAGGTGTAGCCGATATTGAAACGGGCCACCTTTTCGACTTGCCGCTGGTAGGACACTTCAAAGCCCTGCATCACAGCTTCTTTCAGGTTGATGACCCGATACAGCAACGGCTCGAACGGCTTGTTCAATTGCTGAAAGGAAATCAAGTCCTGGTATTTATTGTAAAACAACGCCACATCAAAGCTGCTGCGATTTTTAAGGCTCCATTTCACGCCTACCTCGGTAGAGAGCACTAACTTTTCAGATTTCAAATTGGGATTTGGCTGAAAGGCCAGTCCCCCGCCCTGCTCGAACTTGATGAAGCGCTCGGCCATGGCTGGATTCCGAAAAGCTTGCGCCAGCAAGAAGCGCACCCCAAGCGATTTCTTGGGCTGATAAAGCAACGCCAGCTTCGGGCTGAAATTCGTTTCTTGGAATTCGCTCAAGATGCGGTAATGGTCAACTCGGGCGCCCACCGTGGCGGTGATTTTCTCATTGATGCTCCATTCATCCTGCATATATGCGCCAAAATTGAGCGCATTATGGCGGCCATATAATACGGTATCCGGCAAGCCAACTACATGGTCTATATTAATATCGGTACCGACCAAAAACGCATGGTGCTCATTGATGAACCAATCCACTTGGTTGATATTCCCCAGCCGCTGCGCCTTGATGGAAGATGCAGCTACTATTTGCTTTCCGATATTTACATTGTCGCTGACATTGCTGGGGTCATCGTTGAAGCTATATTTCGACGAATTTTGATAATAAAATATACGGCTCGAATATTTCACTTTGGCCGTAGGTATGGCATAATAATAAAAATCGGCGTTGTATTCCCTGCGCTTTTGATAATCATCTTTCCGAAAGTCTGCAACGCTGTATGGTTTGTTAAAACTCAGCCAAGTGGCGGGCGTGTCGTTCTTGATTCGATTGGCGTTGAGCGTTATTTGTAAGTGGCGGTTGCCATTCAGTGCCCAGGCACCTTTTCCATAAAAATTAACAAGGTCAAATGCCGATTTTTCCCGGTGGCCGTCGTTGTGTTTCCAGCCGCCATCCAGCAAATAAGAAAACCGCTTGAAACTGCGGCTGTGGCTGGCTTCCAACGTATGAAAATCACTGTAAAGATGGTTCCCAAAGCTTTTCGGCTGCTTTTCATAAAAGCCATAATTCAGGTGGACTTTGGTCTTGGGTTCTAGCGTCGGGTTCCGGGTGATGACGTTCACCACACCACCCATGGCCGAGGAGCCATAGAGCGAAGAATAGGCCCCTTTTACCACCTCGATATGGTCAATGGAATTGAGCGGCACGAGGTTCCAAAGCGCCCCCGCCGACTCTGGGCTGAGCGCCGGGCGGCCATCCACCAGCAGCAACACTCGATTTCCGATGCCACCACCCGCTACTTCCGATGCACCACGAATGGAAAACGCCTGCACATTGGCATTGCTGGAGCGGGTGACCACCACGCCCGGCGTTTCATCGAAAGCCTGGTCGAAAGTACTGATGTTCTTTTCTTGGATTTGCTGTGCAGTAATGAGCGCCACGCTCGCTGGGGCCAGTTTGGCCGATTGCGGCATCCGGGTCGCCGTCACGATGGCCTCGTCGCCGAAGATGATGACGGGCTCCAATTCAAAGGCCACGGTCGTAACTCGGCCTTCTGTAACTTCCACGTTTTCAAGGAGTTCCAGCTCGTAGCCAATGCAAGTGGCCGTGAGCGTGTACCTACCGGGTGGCAGGTTTGTCATTTCAAAAACGCCTTCCACTTCCGTGGCACAGCCCTCGTTTTCGCTGCGCAAAATGGAAACAAAAGCCAAGCGCTCACCCGTCGAAGCGTCCCGCACGACACCCGTGATGCTGCCCATTTTTTGCCCAAACAAAAAGCCGCTAAATGCGATGCAGCAGAGGAAGAGGCTGATGAGTTTTTTGAAATACAAATTGGTGATTGAGTTATTGAGTTATTAAGATATTGGGCTATTGGGTTATTGCCTAATTTTTCCGCAATACCCCAATACCCCAATAACTCAATTAATTACTGGTACCACACATCTACGAAACCGAAGTCAGCTTTGAAATTGAGTTCTTTTTGCTCACCAGCTTTGACTGTAATGGCAGCGGGGGCTGGTTCGTCGAAAATGGTTTGTACACTTGGGCCAGCCTGTATTTTAATCACGATACCGTGACTAACCATATTTTCATTGTCCCAATAGCAGCCAAGGGTCGCTGTTTTCAGCGATGGGTCAGTGACGGAATTGTTGCGGAAACCAATGGCCAATGCGGAATAAGTGCCCGGCTCTACTTCGATTTCATAATCGTATTTCGTTTGGCCAGCCTTATAAGTCAGTACAACAGGGTCTTGTGAATTATAAGGTGCACCAACAGCATAAGTACCACCAAGGGAACCTGGGCCGAAGAAGCCATCCGGTATCGCACCCCAACCAGCTGCTGGATCCAAGCTAAAGGCTGGGAAGATAGTCACTTCCAATAAGCCACTATCTTGCCAAGTGGCCCATTTTTCAGCGTTGTCGAGGGTGATGGTTCCGTAAACCTTGGTGGTTTTCGGCTCGTCGTCCTTGCAGCTGCTGAAGAAAAAGCTGGAAACGGCCAATATCATCGTGGCCAAAAATAAGATTCTGCTTTTCATGATTTAGATTTTTTAAATGAATTATTAAAAGGTGAAATCTTGTAGTCAAAATGGGCGACTTTTTGACATCGCTTATTTGAGGCTGCAAATGTCAGAAGGGCCTTCGCTAAAATTATCATTTAATTGTCAAATCGTGCGGTGGATTATCAGCAGATTGTCATAAAATGGGGCGGAGACCTCACACCCAGCCCATCTCCTTTGAAGAGAACGGAGTATAGCAGCTGCGACCTTCTCATTTCTGGAAATGGGTCACCTTTTTCAAGTCCCACCAAACCGCTATCATTGCAGTGTTAACCTCGCAGCCAAGTAAATTTAATTGCCGTGAAATACATCACCCGTGCCGTTTGGATTTTGTCCCTCATCAGCCTTTTCACGGACATGGCCAGCGAAATGCTGTATCCCATCATGCCCATTTACCTGAAAAGCATTGGGTTTTCCATCGTTTTGATTGGGGTGCTGGAAGGCGTTGCAGAGGCAACTGCGGGATTTAGTAAAGGTTATTTTGGCAAATTATCGGATTTGTCAGGCAAGCGGGTGCCCTTCGTGCAGATTGGCTACGCACTCAGCGCCATTTCCAAACCGATGATGGCGCTGTTCATTTCCCCGCTCTGGATTTTCTTCGCCCGCACCATTGATAGGCTTGGCAAGGGCATCCGAACCGGGGCACGGGATGCCATCCTCTCCGACGAGGCTACGCCAGAAACTAAAGGAAAAGTCTTCGGCTTTCACCGCTCAATGGATACAATGGGGGCGGTACTTGGGCCTGCATTTGCGCTCCTATATCTCTATCATTTTCCGGCAGATTATAAGACGCTTTTTTTAATCGCATTTATACCGGGTGCATTGGCGGTGTTATCTTCTTTTGGTTTGAAAAATAAAAAAATCATCGCCCAGAAAGCCGTCGTCAAAACACCGTTTTTTTCTTTTCTAAACTATTGGAAAACAAGCCCCGATGCTTACCGAAGGGTGGTGCTTGGTCTGCTGGTTTTCGCTTTATTCAATAGTTCCGATGTGTTTTTATTGCTTCGGGTAAAACAAGCGGGACTGGACGATACGCAGGTTATCGGCATTTACATCTTCTATAATTTGGTGTATGCTTTATTTGCTTTTCCAGTGGGAATAATTGCGGATAAAATTGGCTTGAAAAAGATATTCATCATCGGGCTTTCCCTGTTTGTGCTGGTATATTTTGGGATGTCGTTTAATGCCAGTTTATATGTTTATATCGGATTGTTTTTCTTGTACGGCATTTATGCAGCGGCCACCGAAGGCATTTCAAAAGCCTGGATTTCAAATATTACGGATAAAAAGGATACGGCTACAGCCATAGGCACTTATTCAGGTCTGCAAAGTATTTGTGCAATGTTGGCCAGCTCGCTCACGGGCTTTGTCTGGTTTCAGTTTGGGGCGACGGCGGCGTTCATTGCAACGGCAGTCGTGACCTTGATGGTCGTAATTTATTTCCTGACCGTGCCTTTTGCGCCAGCGGAAAGTAAATAGGTATTATTTTGGCTTCGCCAAAACGAGATAGGATAGGACACAGATTGAACGGATTGGACAGATACTAACCGATTTAGAAATCTGTGAAAATCTGTTTAATCCGTTCAATTTGTGTCCCATCCTATTTAATCCTCAACTTGATTTCATTAAAATTTTGCCCAGCTTGTGTCTTTCTCTTCGAAAACTGCATCTATCACCCAAAATCAAATCCAATCATGAAACAGTCCATTTTTTTCTTCGCAATTATTTCAATCCTCTGCTTCGCAAATGCCTGCCAGAATCGGGAACAGCCTAATTTTTCACCAGAAGAAAAAGCTCTGATGAATAGTTTTGATGGTGGCGAAACAGAAGAAGCGCCCCAAGACGAAGCTCCACCACCCGCCCCGCCCCAGCAACCCAGCGGCGGCGGACAACCCAACCAGCCAATCCCCGACCAGCAACCCGAGCCGGTCAAAATTGCCCGTCAAATCATCAAGACGGCCAATTACCGCATCCAAGTAAAAGACGTGAACGCCAGCAGCCGCAACGCCAACCAATTGGCCATCAAGCACGGCGGCTACGTTTCCGACAGCGAACTGACCAATTCCAGCTACGAAACCACGAATATATTGACCGTCCGTGTGCCTGCCAGCCAGTTCGATTCGCTGCTCGACGACCTCGGCTCCGAGGCCATTTTTACGCAGTACAAACGCATCAATTCGCAGGACGTGACCGAGGAATACGTGGACATCACCACCCGCCTAAAAACCAAAATCGCCGTGCGGGACCGCTACGTGGACATCCTGCGCACCAAGGCCAAAACCGTGGAAGATGTGCTGGCTGCGGAGGAGCAAATCCGTATCATCCAAGAGGAAATCGAGGCGAAGGAAGGTCGCCTGAGCTACCTTAAAGACCAGGTCGGCATGTCCACCATCCGCCTCGAACTTTACCAAGCTATTGAGTTCCGCCCCGAACCGGATGCTTTTCACGAATCTTTTTGGTCAAAATTGGGCAGCGGACTGAAAAACGGCTGGGAACTGATGCAGGGTCTCGTCATCGGCCTCGTCAGCATTTGGCCGCTCATCCTGCTTTTTGGCCTGTTTTTGTGGAAACGCCGTTGGATTTGGAGTAAAATTCGCCGCAAGCAGGCTTAAAACCCGCATTTTCTGCCATATTTGTCGATGACTTGGTTATTGAGTTATTGGGTGATTGCGTGATTGGAATAGGGCAATAACCCAATAACTCAATAACCCAATAACTTTTCAAAAATGGCTTTAATCAAATCAGTTAGGGGCTTTACCCCAGAATTTGGAAACGACTGCTTCCTCGCCGAAAACGCCTCCATCATCGGCGATGTCGTCATGGGCGACCAGTGCAGCGTTTGGTTCACCGCCGTCGTTCGGGGCGACGTGAACTTCATCCGCATGGGCAACAAAGTGAACGTACAGGACGGCGCCATCATCCACGGAACCTACCTAAAGTGCGGTACCACCATTGGCAATAATGTGAGCATCGGCCACCGGGCGCTGGTGCACGGCTGTACCCTCCACGACAATGTGCTGGTGGGCATGGGTGCCATCGTGATGGACAATACCGTGGTCGGTGAGAACTGCCTCATCGCTGCTGGGGCCGTGGTGCTGGAAAACTCGGTGCTGGAGCCGGGACATATCTATGCTGGGGTTCCTGCAAAAAAGATTAAACCTGTTCCGCCAGAAATAAGGAGTGGCACGATGGAGCGTATAGCGAACAGCTATGTGATGTATGCGGGGTGGTTTAAAGAAGATAGAGGCCAATAGCAATTTAGAGCACTGGTCATTTTATAATAAAACCCTCTTTCATGAAGCCATTTTTCACGCTTTTATGCGTTTGGATATTTGCTTTCCAATCCGTCGCTCAAGTGAATATTCGAGGCCGATGGAACCCCAAAGACACGACGCAAACGCATATTTTGCATACGAAACGGGGCGACGAGTTCACCACGGGGCGGATGTTGAGCAGAAACAAAACGGTAGTCGCTTACTTGCTCGATAGTGATACCCTGTTTTTTGCAACCAAACAGGTTTCGTGGGTTCAAGTTGTGAAACCATCTAAACGGCTTCCACCGACTTTTCTTCGGGAACGGCTTTTCCTTAGTCCGACTGCCTTCCCACTGGAGAAAGGAGTACGGGAATATCGCAACAATACCTTGCTTTTCAATTCCTACAGAAAGGGCATCACCAACAACCTGCAAATGGGCTTTGGATTCATGCCCGGCCTACTCGTCAACCTGCTGTGGGTTGACACCAAAATTACGATTCCCGTCAGTAACAATTTTAGAGCTGGAATCGGTGGGATGCTAGGCGGCGGCAATTATTTCGATTTTTATGATAGCTACCAAGGGCTTGGCTTTGCAGCTGGATATGGTGTTGTTTCTATTGGTTCAAGATACCATTTTATCAACCTTTCCGCTGCTTATGCAGGGGGGAAAACCGGCAACAATTTGGACGGGGCAAATCGCTCCAGAAAAACAAACAGTTGGATCTTTTCAACAGGTGGGGCATTCAAAATTGGGAAAAAGGAAAACAGACTGTTTTTTGAAATACTCAGCATCCCCGTTGAAGGTTCAAGACAATTGGTAAGGGGTGGCGCTATTGGCGTAACCATTGCCACCAAAGGAAAAAGACACCTCGATTTGGTGACCTCCATGCCCATTCCTGGTTCATTTGCGATAGGGGTTACTTCGAAAAAGTAATTCAAGGTAATGGGTATTGCTTCGCAATCGGCATTAAAAAAGGGGTTGCAATCCATCAAGATGCAACCCCTTTTCCTTACTTTTTTAATCTTTCATTTCAATTTCCCCACCGCCTCAGCAATCCGTCCAATCGCTTTCCGCATGGACTCCTCGCTAGCAGCGTAAGAAATCCGAAAGCAATCTGGCGCACCGAACGAATCGCCGCCAACCGTGCCGACATGGGCATTCAGCAGCAGAAACTCACAGAAATCATCGGCAGTATTAATGGTCACATTGCCGTCCGATTTGCCGAAATAATGGCTGATGTCAGGGAAGACGTAGAACGCCCCTTCCGGGTTGTTCACCACAAAGCCGGGAATCTGACTAATCAATTCCACCACGATATTGCGGCGACGCAGGAACTCATCCCGCATTTTCCAAGTCGGCGCAAGGTCCGCTTCGAGGGCATATGCAGCCGCTTTTTGGCTGAAAGAATTGGCGCCCGAAGTGAACTGCCCTTGGATTTTTGCGCAAGCGGCCGCCAAATACGCCGGGCCACCCATGTAGCCGAGCCGCCAGCCCGTCATGGCAAAGCCCTTGGCGAAGCCGTTCACCGTGACCGTGCGGTGCTTCACGCTCTCCACCGCCCCAATACTGGCGTGGCTTCCCGTGAAATTGATGTATTCGTAAATCTCGTCGGAAATGATGACAATCTGTTCGTGCGGCGCAATGACGGCGGCGATAGCCTCCAATTCTTCTTTGCCGTACACCGACCCCGTTGGGTTGCAGGGCGAACTGAACAGCACGGCCTTCGTGCGGTCGGTGATGGCAGCAGCCACTTGAGCGGCAGTCACTTTGAAATCGTGTTCGACGCCAGCGCCCACTTCCACGGGCACGCCGCCACACATCTTGACGATTTCGGCGTAGCTGACCCAGTACGGAGCGAACAAAATCACCTCGTCGCCCTCGTCGAGGATGGCGAGGCAGAGGTTGGCGATGGTCTGCTTGGCACCATTGGACACCACGATTTGGTTCATGGCAAAGTCCAAACCGTTGTCCCGCTTGAACTTGTGGATGATGGCTTGGCGCAGTTCCACGAGGCCCGGCACGGGAGTGTATTTCGTAAATCCAGCGTCGAGCGCCCGTTTTGCCGCCTCCTTGATATGGTCCGGCGTATCGAAATCCGGCTCGCCTAGGCTAAGGTCAATCACGTCGTTGCCCTTAGCTTTGAGGTCACGGGCCATCTGCGCCATTTTGATGGTGGCGCTCTCGTTCATTTCCAACACCAGTTGGGAGAGGGGTTGAACAGCTATTGTTGACATGTTATTTATTTTTTTTGTGATGCTTGTAAAATGGCTGAAACGGAAGGGCGGGGATTCGGTTTGCAAAGGTAGAAAAAAGTAAAATATGCATAGTCGTTTTAGTCCTGCTGTGCACCGCTTTTGTCATCATGAAAGGAGCAGTCCTGCTGTGTGTCCCGCTATGCGTCGCCTTGTCGTTGCCGAAGGCAAATTGCGAAATCTCATGAGACGTCGCAGGTTGCCTTCGGCAATGACAAGGCGGCACATAATGTGGCGTAAACTATTTCGCAACCAAAAAAGCACGGACTTGCAGTCCGTGTTACAGGCAGCTTAGCACCTGCTCAATCAGCCGCTCCTCCAGTTTCTTCGGGTCTTTCGAGAACTCGCCCGTAATGCGGTTAGCGAGGATGGCGTTGCAGGCCGTCGCTTTGTGGCCGAGCATCTGCGCTAGTCCGAGGATGGCAGCGGTCTCCATTTCAAAATTGGTGACTCGCAAACCACCGAAGCTGAACTGACCTATTTTATCAAAAAAACTCTGTTTCAAAATACTGCCCAAACGCAGCTTGCGGCCTTGCGGCGCATAAAAACCGGGGCAAGTCAGCGTGATTCCCTGGTGCATATTTTCCCCAAAACGCTTCACTAAACCATGGTCGGCCTCGACAGCGGTTGGGTTTAAATTGGCGTCAATGCTCGCTGCAAAGGACGTGAACGCCTGTCGCAACATCTCCTCCCGTGGGCTGGCCGGGTAGTCGTAGTAGTGCAGCAGGTTGTCCAGCCCAAGCGCCATCGCAGAGACTAGAAAGCTGTCCACGGGAATATCCGTCGAGAGGCTGCCGCTGGTGCCAATTCGGACGATGTTGAGGGAGGTGAGCGAATCCTTGACAGTGCGGGTTTTCAGGTCAATGTTCACGAGAGCGTCCAGTTCGTTCATCACGATGTCGATGTTGTCTGGTCCAATGCCCGTCGAGATGACGGTCAGCCGTTTTCCATCCAACTCGCCCGTGTGGGTGACGAATTCCCGCTTTTGCACTTGGTGTTCTATCCTGTCGAAATGCTTGGAAACCTTGGGCACCCGCTCAGGGTCGCCGACGAAAAAGATGGTGTCAGCGATTTGCTCCGGCTGCAGGTGCAGGTGGTAGATGCTGCCGTCGGGGTGGAGGATGAGTTCGGAAGCGGCTAATTGCATAGTGGTGATTGGTGACTGGTGATTAGTGATTGGACGGGCAAAGGTAGATTGTATTTTTTTCGCAATAAAACACAAAGCTTTGACTACGAGGCTGGAATCTTGCCTAAAATTGCCGCTTACCAATCACCAGTCACCAATCACCAGTCACCACGAAATGAAAAAAGTCTTCCTTCTCAACAACTGCGGCACTTGCCAGCGCATCATGGGCGAGCTTTGCGAACTGCCCGGGTTCGAGCGTCAGAACATTAAAGAAGCGAACATCCAGCCAGAAGTGCTCGATTGGCTGAAGAACAAAACGGGCAGTTATGAAGCGCTTTTTAGCCGACAGGCGATGAAGTATAAATCAATGGGTTTGAAGGACAAAAACCTGATGGAGCAAGATTATCGCCAGCTCATTTTGGAAGAATATACTTTTTTGAAACGGCCTGTTATCATTGAAGGTGAACAATTTTGGGTAGGCAATGCGCCGAAAACGGTGGCGGATGCGAAAAGCAAATTAACGTAGTGCTGAAAATCGAAAATTATTCAAAGCAACGGATATAAATCGGGGGCAATTCAACCGTATTGCTCTGGTTTCCTTTTCGGTCAACGATGTAAATGGAGTATTTGACCTCGTCGTAGGGATGATTTGGCAACACATCGAAACAGCCGCTGTACAAGGTATCCGGTGGTGGAAAAATGCAGCAGGAATTGTCAATCACGACGGAAATCTCCCCTTTGATGCCGTTGGAAGCGCCTAGTTCTGGCACGAATGGAATGCGGCCCTTGGTCACGTTACCGTCCCGGCTGTCGGTGATGAAAATATCGCTGATGGTATCCTTCCGGCCAATGTCGCCGTCACCGTCGGTGAAACTCAAGGTGACGAGGGTAGAGTCGGTGGTGAAGCCCCTCGGCATGGTGTCCTTGGTCATACTGACGAACTCGATGGCAGGTATGATTGGGTACGAAGGCGGTGTGACGCAGCCAAAAGTCAACACCAGCAGGAAAAGTGCGCTGGAAGAAAGAAGGATGCCGAGGAGGTTGAAGGTCTTCATGCTTTTGCGATTTTTTTGCGAAGCCAAGTTAGGCTATTTTTTCTTTAGGTGGAAGTTGTAACCAACACCGAGGGAGAGCACTTGGTTGAATTGTCTGACAGTTTCTAATATATTCCCCTCGTCGTCTGTTAGATTAACTTCGTTGATAGGCAATAGACTCCTGTACAAACCCAAGTTGACAAAGACATTTTTTGCAAACATCCTGATACCGACCACCCCGCCAAAATCATAATTCTCACTAAAATCAATAAATGGTGAGCTCCATTTGCCGCCGTTCTTTACTTTCTCTTCCACTTGATAACCTAAACTTGCTCCAGCATAGATTCCCACAATTTTCATCGGTTTATACATAGCAAAAGGTGCAAACTCAAGAAAGCCAGTGCGTATTTCTGTTTCGGAAGTAGCGCCCATATCACCCCATCGATAACCTTTCGTAGCAAATTGCACGCCCGCACCAACATTGAACTTCTCATTTATATCGTAGCTTGGCTGCACCCCTAAATAATATCGTAGTACAGTGTAGGTCTTATAATATGCAGTACTAGATGCTGTCATATTGCTGAAATTCAGCCCTGCAATTGGCGACAACATAAATTGAGCTTTTACACTAATCGCAAAAACAAGGCAAAAAAAGAAGAAAGCTGATTTTTTCATCAAGATTTAGATTTCAGGTGGAAATTATAACCGACGCCAATGGAAAGGCTTTGGTTGTATTGTTTGCCAACACCGACTTCAACGCCCTGTTCGTCCGTGTAATGTATGCTACTCGTGCTAACTAGGCTATTGTTGTAAATTAGGCTTACAAATATTTCATGCAAATAAACCTTAAACCCAATCGACCCGCTGATATCCAAAGGATTGACCGTATCTATAATTGGTGAACCCCAGTCTGTTTGTGCGGATTTGTATTTTTCATCCAAAAGCAAACCAATGCTTCCGCCAGCTATCAACCCAATGGGGCGAAAAATCCGGTATTCCACAAAGGGCATGATTTCCAAATATTTAAACTTGGCTTCCGAATTCCAAATTGGGTTGGCAGCATCCGTTTCATAGCCTTTGGTCGCATATTGCAAACCGATTCCAGTGGAAAACTTTTCAGAAAAGCTGTAACTGGATTGAACACCGGCGAAATAACGATAAACGATCTGGGTTTTAAATTCCTCAGGGAAATTGTAATTTACAGTTGTTAGGCTCCCACCAGCAGTTGGTGAAATGGTGAACTGGGCATGTAAGCTAAAGGAAGCGCATAGGGCAAATAGATAGAAAGCAATTTTTTTCATGATGATTTTAATTTTGGTGAAATATTGTAACCAAAACGGCTTTCGATTATCCGAGTTTTGCGGCCACATAAATTTAACAGCGAATGCCCTACGAGCAACAAAGAGCGACCCTTTTTCAAAAACTCCAAGCCTTCGACGGCTCCGGCTTCGAAGCACTGGCGCTGGAAATCTTCCGTTTCCAAGCTGCCCACAATCCCTTGTACGGGCGCTATCTTGCTTTGTTAAACATTGATATTCAGGCAGTTGCGACGGTGGCGCAAATCCCCTTTCTCACCATCCAATTCTTCAAAAACTACGAAGTGAAAACGGGCGACTGGCAGCCCGAAACCACCTTCACCAGCAGCGGCACCACAGGTGAAACCACCAGCCGCCACCACGTCCGTGACCTCGATTTTTATAAAGAAAATACCGTCAAAGGCTTCCAAACATTTTACGGCGACCCTTCGGATTGGCTGGTTTTGGCGCTGCTCCCCAGCTATTTGGAGCGGAGGGGCAGCAGCTTGGTGGTGATGGCCGAGCATTTTATCCAGTTGTCCAAGCACCCGCAGAGCGGCTTTTTTTTGAATAATGTGGAGGAATTGGTGGAGCTTTTGCCCCTGACCCGTTTGACCCTGACCCCTAAAGGGGAACCTAATTTGGGAAGTGTAGAGTCAAACTCCAACAGTGACTGGAGTTCCGAAAAATTGAATTCCGTGGGTTCCCCTTTAGGGGTCAGGGGTACCCTCCTCCTCGGCGTTTCCTTCGCCCTCCTAGACCTCGCCGAGCGCTACTCGCTTGATTTACAGCATGTTACCACCATGGAAACGGGCGGCATGAAGGGCCGTCGGCGGGAACTCACCCGCTCCGAGCTGCATGAAACCCTCAAAACCGCCTTCAACACCCAGGCCGTCCACTCCGAATACGGCATGACCGAACTCTTCTCGCAAGCCTACTCCATGGGCGACGGGCTGTTCCGACCCGCCCCTACCTTACGGGCTTTTACCCGTGAAATCACCGACCCGCTCACCCTCCAAAAGCCCGGCAAAACGGGCATCCTCAACCTGATTGACCTCGCCAATTTCGATACCTGTAGCTTCATCGCCACGGACGACCTGGGCCGGGTTTTCGAGGACGGCAGCTTCGAGGTGCTGGGCCGGGTGGACAATTCGGATGTGCGGGGTTGCAATTTGATGGTAAATTAGTCATTGGTCATTAATGCGAATAACGGGTTCAAAGTGAATTGAGCAGGATGAAAAGAGCAGAGACAAGCCTTCCAAAGACGTGCTTCAACAAACCTTTTGTCGAACGCACTTTGGAAGCTGACTGAATGCTGACCTTTTCATCCAACCAGT
>JBGSWN010000034.1:0-35683 GCA_041752395.1 Saprospiraceae bacterium
CACGCTGACGGTCGGCGGGTCAATGGCGGGGAAGTCCCGCACACCGAGGGACTTGAAGCCAAGCACGCCGAAAAGTATGATGAGGATGCTCATCACAACGGCAAGGACTGGGCGGCGGAGGGAGAGTTCGGAGATGGTCATGTGGCGATTTACGATTTACGATTTTGGATTTACGATTTTTTAGGGTCAAGGTTGGTGCAAAGTAATGTAAATGCCTTGAGGGAGAGATTGTTTTGAATGAAAAAACTTGATGATTATTTTATATCAAATTCAGTTAACAAAATGTCGTCCACTTCGCTGCCATATTTTTCGGGATAACCAAGTAGTCTGGCTTTTTGGAGGTCTTTGAGGGCTGCCTCTCGCTTGCTTTGGTGCAGGTAAATCAATGCCCTGTTTTTATAGGCGTAAGCATTGGATGGGTCAATTTTCAAGGATTCATTGATGTCCTCGAGTGCAGCTTCATCGTCGCCGAGTTTAAAGTGGCAATATCCCCTATTATCCAAGGGATAAGGTGAGTTTGGACGGTAGTGCAAGGCAGTATTAAAATAACGTATGGCCTCCTTATATTCCCCAATAAATGACAACTGAAAGCCGATATTATTATATAAGTCGGAGTTCTTTGGCTCCAATTTTAAAGCACGTTTGTAATACTCAATTGCTGCTGCATGATTGCCCAATTCCGAATGCGAATCGCCGCTGTACCACAAAGCATCCTTGTCTTCATTGTTGAATTCCAATAACTTCCCGCTATAGATTAGACAATCGTTATAATCCTTTAAAACTAGGCTAACAAATGCCAGATTGAGCAGGGCTTCGATTGCCTCGTCATTGTAATGTACAGCCATTTCATAGTCACTTTTAGCTGATTTTAAATCATTCAAATTATGGAAGGACATACCCCTTGAATAATAGGCACTGAATGATTCGGGGTTTAAATTAATCGCATGGTTTAAGTCAGCAATAGCATCATCGTATTTTCCCTTGGCAGCATACGCAGTGCCCCTTCCTTCATATGCTTCCGCATTATTTTCATCATAAACAATTACGCTAGCATAAAACTCTATGGCACGGTCAAAGTCCTGATTCCAGAGAAAGGCGTCTGCGATTTCAAGCAATTCTTCAATTGTGTTCATGTTAGTTGGAGGATATTTTCACCAAACCACTTCCACCCCATAAAGTGGAAAGTTTGGGTCTTTGGTAACAACAGTCATGTTTTCGGTAAGTGCCTGTGCAATGAGCATTCGGTCGAAGGGATCACGGTGGTGGAGTGGCAAGGAGCTTACTTGAACGGTGTGATCAAATTCAATAGGAAGTAATTCAAAGCCAAGAAGCTGTATCAGCTGGCGCAATTCGGAAAAAGGGTAATCAAGCTGGATTTTTGCTATTGATAATTTAATGGCAATCTCCCAGAATGAGGCGGCACTAACATATCGAAGGTTTCCACCTTCTTCTATTGCTTTTCGAGCAGTGTCAGAAAGGCTTGAATCACCTCTCAGGTACCAAATCAGTGCGTGGGAATCTAGCAATAGCTTTATCATTACATATATTCTTTGAAATCCTCCAACGGCTCGTCCCAATCCGGTGTGAGGTGAATCATTCCTTTGAGGCAACCGAAACCCGTTTTTACATCAGTAATGTCCACATCCATACCACACCATTTGACAATTTTCTTCTCCTTACTTTCCTTGGGCGGAGGAGTTGATGCTTCTGTTGGCATTTCTACTTTTACTTCAATAGCCTTTTTGGCATTCGATGCTTTTGGCAGCTTGATAATTTTCAAATCAAGTACCTTCAAGAACCCCAAAAGCTCCTCCAAAGCAGCCTGATTGTCGGTACGAATTGTAACTTCAAACATGGTCGTGATTTTTTCTCCTACAAAACTAACCATTCCCGTCAAAAGTTGCACCTCCTTCAATCATCCAACGCCTGATAAATAAGCTGCCGCAAATACCCGCTCGTTTCATCTGAAATGGTTCCCTGCGTCTGCTTCATCAAAATCCCGATGATTTTCTCCTGTGGGTCGGCGAAGTAGGTGGTGTTGAAATAGCCGCCCCATTCGAAGGTGCCAATGCTGGCATTGCCACCTTTGGCCGCATTTTTTGCGCTGGTGATGCCGTAGCCCAACCCGAAGCCGTTGTCACCAAAGAGGTCGCCGACCTGGTTGCTCAAAATGGCATCCACCGTGGTGCGGCTGAGGAGGCGTTTGCCGTTCAGTTCGCCGCCGTTCAGGTACATTTGAAGGAAGGTGGCGTAGTCCTTCGCCGTGCTGCTGAGGCCAGCGCCACCGCTGAAAAACCGCTTGGCGCCCTTGATAGGGTAGTCCGTGTCGTAAAAGGTAACGGGGTAGCGCACCCACTGGCCGTTGTCCGGTTTTTGCACGGTCACGAGGCGACTGGCTTTTTCCGAAGGAAGGTAAAACCACGTGTCGTTCATGCCTAACGGGTCGAAGATGTGCTTGCGCAAATACACGTCAAATGGCTCGCCGGACACCACTTCGATGAAATAGCCGAGTACGTCCAAGCCCTCGGAATAGGTAAATTTTTCGCCAGGCTGGTGGTGCAGTGGCAGCGTGGCCAGTTTCTTCACGCTCTCGCCGATGGAGATGTTTTCGGTGGTAAAAAGGTCGGTGACGCCCGCCTTGTGGTACATCATTTTGAAGCGTTCGTCACCGTCAATGACACCGTAGCCGAGGCCGCTGGTATGTGTCAAAAGCTGTCGAATGGTGATTTCTGACTTGGCCGGTTCGGTCGTCCACGAAGTGTCGGAATACTTGAAATCCTTGAGCACCTGCGGGTTTTTAAACTCAGGAATGTACTTTGAAATGGGGTCGTCAAGCTGGAACTTGCCCTGCTCCCAGAGCATCATCACGGCAGTGGAGGTGATGGCTTTCGATTGCGAAGCGATGCGGAAAATATCGTCCCGTTTGAGCGGGCGCTTGGCGGTGTTGTCGGCCATGCCGAAGGCTTTCCACTCCACGATTTTGCCGTTGCGGGCAATGAGCAGCACGGCGCCGGGGATGTCGCCGTCCTTCACCGATTGCTCAATGAAACCGTCGAGACGGGCTAGGCGCTCGGTGCTGAAGCCCTGGCTTTCGGGCGCAGCCTCGGTGAGCGCAGGGGAGTTCTTTACGGATTTTATTTGCGCCAGCGCAAAAAGTGAAAGTAGGCAACAGCAAAGCAGGAAGGACAGTTTTTTCATGACCAGTTTAAGTTTTGTTTTTGAAAAAAAATCGTTGGGAGGCTCCCAGTTGAGCCGTGGCCAAGGTACGGAGATGATAGGAAGCAGCAAGTCGGCGGCTATTTTTATTTTTTTCAAAAAATGTTTTCTTAAAAAGGCTTCAGCTACCCTTTTATTGACAAACTTCCTTAAATTTGCGCCCCATTAGAAAAATTCAGAAATCAGCCGATGGCTCTGAAACTGAAAACCACAGTAAAATCAGACCTTCTGGCATTTAAAGTTCAATTTTTAATTTATGTTGATTACAGAAATCAAAAACGGCGAATCCATTGATCAGGCACTCAAGCGCTTCAAGCGCAAGTTCCAGCAGACGCAGACGTTGAAAGAACTGCGTAACCGCCGGGATTTTACGAAGCCTTCCATCATCAAGCGTGCGGAGCGCCTGAAGGCTATCTATCTGGAGCAGAAGAAGCGTCGGGAAGAAATCTAAGCTTCCGGCTTTCGACCATAGGCAGTTGGGCTTTTTGTAAAAATTAGCCCTCATTGCCCGAAAGAAAAAACAAACGACCGGACTTCGTTGGTCATTGCTCTGTTGAAGGAGCATACCCCATTGAAGCCCGGTTTTTCTATTTGGGGAGTTAGCTTTGCTGAACTCGAAGCTCAATCCTCGAAACTCAAAACTCAAAAAGATGGCTGAAGTAAAAATAGCCTGCCCGAAATGTGATTGGGAACCTACTCCCGCCGATATGTGGTCGTGTACCTGTGGGCACAGCTGGCATACCTTCGACACAGCGGGCCGTTGCCCAGCCTGTAGCAAGCAGTGGGAAGAAACCCAATGCCATAGCCCGGAAGTCGGCGGCTGCGCCCAAATGTCGCCGCACTTGGATTGGTACCGTAACCTTGACGGCTGGCTTTTGGAGGAAATCAAAAAAATCAGGCTTCGGGTCTTGGAGAAGATGGATTGAGAACCTTCAGACCTTACCGCAAACAGGAATGGCTCGGCGCATCATGTGCCGAGCCATTCCTGTTTGCGGCCCTAATCTCAAGTAAACGATTTTTTAATACGTTTTTAATGAGTTGAATCAAACAATCCGAAAATGAGACTCGTTAGTGTGATAAATTAAATCTCTTCAAAAAAATCGGTCCACCATGAAAAACGTCCCAATTCCAGTGAAATTCGTCAACTGCATCTCTTCTCAAGTACTCATCACCATGTTATCGGATGGAACCACCCAAGAAGTCTCAGCCAACGATTTTGTAAGAAAAGTCGAAGAAGGCAAGTTCCAATTGGTTAATTGGTCAAGCGAAATCTCAAAAGCTAGCACGGTGGAAATGAACACACCCGCATTGGCGCTCGCACAGGTGTAATCCCAAGTTATCTGTTTCCCAAATCTTTAATTCGGATATTTCGGAAATGAACCAAATCACCATGCCCCAAAAATCCAATATGCCCACGGTTGCGTTGTAAACCTGGGTGTTCTTTTCCGTCCATCGTCCCATTTTTGCTGGCTTCCAGAAAGTCCCCGTCCACAATGGTCGTGCCGTTCAGGATGACCTTGATTTTTTGGCCTTGTACGATGACTTCCTCGCTGTTCCATTCGCCGACTGGCTTCAAATAATCCCGTTTTGCGGGAATGATGCCGTACACAGAGCCGTGGTATTGGTACTCGTGGAGTGTGGCGTATTTGTCGGCGGTATTGTCCAATATCTGGATTTCCTTTCCCACATAAGCCGCATCGCCCTCCAGCGGTGCATGGATGCCAAGGCCGTTGTTTGCCCCTGGCGTCAATTGGAACTCAAAGCGGAAAACGAAATTGCTGTATTCCCCTTCGGTAAAAAGGTTGCCGCCATTGCCGCCGCCATCCGGTTTAATTACAATCATCCCGTTTTCGGCGGTGTAGGATTGCTTGTTGCCCACCCAGCCATCGAGGTTTTTACCATTGAAAAGGGTGGTGAAGCCCTTATCGGTAAGTTGTTTTTGTGCTCCGCAACTGAGGAGGAGGCTGGCGATTATTGCGCAGCAAAAGGTTGAATTTTTCATTGTAATTTTATATAAAAAATTGATTTTCATTATGTTAGTCGCTTTTGGGTTTTATTCAAAAGACATTCCCACCCCAAATATATTCACTGAAGCCGCTACCAGATACATGCCTGCCGATTAAGCGGCAACCCTCACCGATACCAATGGAATTTGCATTGTTCCGCAAGGCGTTCAAGTGCTGCGGCGTGGGCGTTTCCTTCACTTCAAATGCCGTTTTTTCATCCAAAATGAAGTCAATCTCTGTGCTTTTCGATTTCTCAAAATAATTCAGTTTGCCCAGTTGGGCAAGCTGGTTTGCTATGGCGTTTTCGAACAAATGGCCGCTTGAAAGCCCTTTTTGCAAGTAATTCAGAATGCCTGTATCTGTGAAATAAACCTTCGGCTGACTGGTCAATTCCTTATCAATGCCCTTGGATATTGGCCTAATTTGTCGGATGAAATAGGTGTATTCCAACAGTGAAATATAGTCCTTGACTTTATGCCGGTTGATGCCCAAAATACTTGAAATCTTGGAAAAATCCAGCTTGCTTCCGGCCCTGCCCGCCAGCAAAAGCATGAGTTTGTATAGTGAATCTGACTGTTCAAAATCGGATAACAACTTGATATCCAATTCAATATAAGCGTTTACGATGTCAGAGAGGTAGGCTGTTTTGTCCTTTGGGTCAGTGGTCAGCACAACTTCGGGAAAACCGCCGAAGAGGATGAATGATTCGTAAAATGGGCGGTACAAATCATAAAAACTGCGCAGGAAAGGCTTCATCCGTTCGATGGCCGCCTGTGGCCTCCACGCTCCTTGAAACTCCAAAAATTCCTGAAAATCCAAAGGCCAAAGCTCGAATACCTGCTTCCGCCCAGCAAGGCTTTCCGAGAAATGGTTTTTGAGGTAAAACGAACTAGAGCCTGAAACGATGAACTTTACCCGATAGGTGTCATAAAGGCTTTTGATGACGCTTGGCAGGTTTTTCACCAATTGAATTTCGTCGAGGGCAATGACGGCAGGAGTGCCGAAGTCAATGCCCAACTGTACCAATCCCCTTTCAATATCTGCGTAGGATTGCTGGTTGAAAAGATGGCGGTATTCTATCCGTTCAAGGTCGAGGTAGAGCTTGTTTTTGTGTTCTACCTTTTCGAGCAGATAGCGCAAAGCCGTCGTCTTACCCACCCGCCTCATGCCCGTGATGACGGTGGCTTGCGGCTTAGTCAAATGTGCCTCAAATGTTTCAAATGATTTTCTTTTGTACATATAATCGGAATATTTGTACAAAAATAAAACAAATTATCCGCTTAGGTGATGATTGTTTTTACAAAAAAGGAATTCATCCTTTCGTTTTTATCGCACCACCTCCACCACCCAAGCCGCCTTCCCCGCCGTGTTTTTTCTTATTTTTTCCGGTAAAACAACCTCAATCCCCTTCCCCACAGCCTCCCATTTCAGCGGCTCATCACTGCCCAACAGCCGCACCGTTTTGATGTTTTTTGTTGAAAAAGTAGAGACCCAGAGCTTGGAGGGAAGCACCGACTCATCTGCATCCGGCAGGTAGAGCAGGTACTGGCGGCTGCTGTCTTTTTTCTGCGTAAGGCAGACCTTGCCCTCCTTGTACGGCATCAAAGGCCGAGTGCCGTAGATGGCCTCGCCATTCACGTCCATCCATTTTCCAATATCGGCGAGGCGCTGGTAGGCTTCGGCGTCAATCGTGCCGTCGGGGCCAGGGCCAACATTGAGCAGGAAGTTGCCGCCCTTCGCCACGATGTCCACCAGCGTTTGGATGAGCTGGCGACTGCTTTTGTAGTTCGGATTGGTGCTATACGACCAGCCGTCGGCCATGGTCATGCAAGTCTCCCAGGGGTAGGGCGGCACGGTGGCGGGCACCTGCTGCTCTGGCGTTCGGTAGTTCTCGTAAGGGCCATGCACCGAGCGGTCCACCACGAGGAGGCCGGGCTGGTGCTGCCGGGCCATGCGGGCAATGCGGCCCATGTCAATGGCCTGTCCCCATTTCGGCAGGTCGTAGCCCCAAGAGCGCACCTCGTCGTTGATGGTGCTGTCCGGGCGCACCCAGCCGCCGTCGAGCCAGAGGATGTCCATCGGACCGTAGTTGGACATCAGCTCCTCGATTTGATTGTGGGTGAAATCCTCGTACCGCTGCCAGCGCTCCGGGTAGCGGCGGCTGTCGTAGTTGTTGCAGCGGTTGGGCGTGGCCCATTCATGCGCCCAATAGTCGTCGCAGTGCCAGTCGGGTTTGCTGAAATAAGCGCCGGTTTTGAAGCCCTTTTGCCTAAAAGCGCTGAAAATCTCCTTCGCAATATCCGCCTTCGGGTTCGAGCGAAAAGGGCAGTCCGGTCCCGTGATTTTGTAGTCGGTGTACTTGCTGTCGAACATGCAGAACCCATCGTGGTGCTTGGTGGTGAAAACGACGTACTTCATGCCCGCTGCCCATGCCGCCGCTGCCCATTTTTCGGGGTCAAATTGGGTGGGGTTAAAAGTCTTGGGCAGGGCTTCGTAGCGCCGCACATAGTCCATGTAGTCAGCGCCGCCCCGGTTAATCCAGTCCTCGGAGCAGAGGCTCCAGCTCTCCACCACGCCCCACTGGCTGTAGGTGCCCCAGTGCATCATGAAGCCGAACTTGAGGTCTTGCCAGTCGTCGAGTTTTTGGCGGACGAGTGGGTCGGGGTCGGGGGTGTAGGTTTGGCCGATTAGTTGCGAGCTGACGAGCAGCAGGAAAATGAAGGTGTGGAACTGGCGCATATTGCTATGTTTTGGGGTGAAGGTAGAGATTTGGTGAAATTGAATCTCACAAAACAAAAAAAATGGTCATGGCAAAATGGGCCTCAAATGAACCTAAATGACGTTGGCACTTTAGTAGATATGAATTGCGCAAGCGCTAAATCAGGCTCAGCAAGTGGAAGGTTATTTTAAGCATGAACGGAGTATCTCGTTTTAACTTAAATATAGCTTAGTTTAGCGGCTAGCAGCTGGTAATATTTTCCAAAAACGCAAAATCTATTCGTGCGTAAGACAACACTCAACATTCACTTACACCATTATTTATGAACAAGCAAATCATTGTGAAAAAGCGCCCCATCGGGTTGCCAGAAGCTTCCACATGGGAACTTCGGGAAAGCGCCATCCCAACACCCGAAAAAGGCCAAATCCTTGTAAAACAGCACTTTATATCGCTCGACCCTGCCATGCGGGGCTGGCTGAACGATAGCAAATCATATATGCCGCCCGTGCAATTGGGCGAGGTGATGCGGGCTGGTTCGGTTGGAGAAATTATTGCTTCCGAAAACCCCGATTTTTCCGTGGGAGATTTTGTGATGGGCTGGGGCGGTGTGCAACAATACAGCCTCAATGACGGCAAGGGCTGGCATAAGGTTGACCCTTCAATACCATTGACCACGTACCTTGGTCCCCTCGGCATGACTGGCATGACGGCTTATTTTGGCATTTTGGAAGTTGGTAAAATCAAGGAAGGTGAAACGGTTTTGGTGTCTGGTGGTGCAGGGGCAGTTGGCAGTGTGGTTGGGCAAATTGCGAAGATAAAAGGCTGTAAAGTGGTCGGCATTGCAGGCGGTGCTGAAAAATGTGCTTATATGCTGGAAGCATTGGGTTTTGATGGCGCCATTGATTATAAAAATGAGGACATTAAGGAAGGCATCAAGCGCACCTGCCCCGACGGCATTGATGTTTATTTTGACAATGTGGGCGGCGAAATATTGGATGCAGCGCTGGCCAAATTGCGCATGCATGCCAAGGTGGTAATATGCGGCGCTATTTCACAGTATAATAGCAGCACAGGCGTGAAAGGCCCCAGCAATTATATGTCACTGTTGGTGAACAGGGCAACTATGCAGGGCATGCTCGTGATGGACTATGCGAAAGATTACAAAACGGCCATGATGGAGATGGGCCAATGGATAGCGCAGGGTAAATTGAAAAGCCAGGAAACTATTTACGAAGGCATCGAGCATTTCCACGAGACTTTTTTGCGATTGTTCAGCGGGGATAAACAGGGGAAGTTGGTGCTGAAGGTTTGATTGGGGGCGAGCAATGTTTTCAACCTATGAAAGGTTATTTTCCCAAGTGTTAGTACCAAAAAATGAGTACGGAAGGTGGGTGAAACAACATGCGCAAGGGCATCATACAAGCGAACTTGAGAAGTTCGAACTGCTCTGGAAAATGTTTTCGATGGAAATGCAGTCGAAGGATGAGCTGCAAATGGACATGCTGCAAATGATGCTGAAACGGCTGCTGATATTGAGCACACGGCTTTACAAAGAGCAGCGCCAGCTTGTACCGTTGCCGAAAAACAGCCTCGACCTCTTAAGAGAGTTCAATTTTTTGCTGGGGGCCCATTTCAAGACCAAGCACAGGGTCGCCTACTACGCCGAACTGCTGCACGGCTCACCAAAGACCTTGTCCAACCTCTCCTTCCTGCCCACACCGTAAAACTCATCGAAAAAAAATCCAACTGCGTGTAACTTCGCCACTCGGCCGGAGGTAGGAGACATTGCCTTTCCTGCAAGTTGAGGTTTGTTCGCTGTCCGCTTTGGGCTGTCAAAAAAATCAAGCTGCGGGCAAAACCTTCCCCGTTTTCGCAAAAATTCAAACACATGAAAAGCATCAACCTTAGTCTCGTCTTGTCCGTACTGCTGGCAAGTTCCCTTTTTTCACAAGTCAATTTCACGTTCAAGGAATGGGAAGACCCCAAGGTGGTGGAACTGGGGAAGGAGCCGCCGCACAGCTTTGCCATGTCGTACCCCAACGAGGACGATGTATTTGAAAACGATTTTTCCAAATCGCCTTACTACCAATCGCTGAACGGCACCTGGAAGTTCTACTACGTGGACGCCCCCGACATGCGGCCCAAGGATTTTTACAAACCCAGTTTCAATGACTGGAACTGGAAGGAATTGGCCGTGCCCGCCAACTGGGAGATGAACGGCTTCGGCATCCCCATTTATACGAATTTCATTTACCCGTACCCCTTGAACCCGCCGTATATTGACCATAGTTACAATCCAGTGGGTTCGTACCGGCGGGAGTTCACCGTGCCGGAAGGCTGGTCGGGGCGGGAGGTTTACCTGCATTTTGGCTCCATATCGGGCTGCGCCTATATCTGGGTCAATGGCGTGGCCGTCGGTCTGTCGAAAGTAGCCAAGTCGCCTGCCGAGTTCAATATCACGCCGTTCCTGAAGGCGGGGAGCAACACCTTGGCCGTGCAGGTTTTCCGTTGGCACGATGGCTCCTACCTCGAAGACCAGGACATGTGGCGCCTGTCGGGCATCGAGCGGGACGTGTTCCTGACCTCCAAGGCCAAGTCGCATATCGCCGATTTTTGGGTGAAGGCGGGCCTCGACGACGCTTACCGGGACGGCACCCTGTCCATCACGGTGGACGTGAAAAACCCGAATCCCAAGCACTCGCTGGAGGTGACCATTTTTGACAAGAACAAGAACAAGGTTTTTACCCAAAAAACCCTGGCCAATGCCACGAATTCAATGCAGGGAAAGGTGACAACACCTGCCCAATGGAGTGCGGAACAGCCCAACCTTTACACCGCCATGCTGACCCTGCGGAACGAAAAAGGGCAGGTCGTGGAAGCCACCGGCACCAAAATCGGCTTTAGGCGCAGCGAGATAAAAGGGAAGGATTTCCTCGTCAACGGCAAGCGGGTACTGGTGAAGGGGGTGAACCGCCACGAGCACGACCCCGACAGGGGCAAGGTGCCCACCCGTGATTTGATGGTAAAGGACATCGTGACCATGAAGCAGTTCAACGTCAACACCTGCCGCTCGTCGCACTATCCCAACGACCCGCTGTGGTTGCAGTTGTGCGACGAGTACGGCATGTACGTCATTGACGAAGCCAATATCGAATCGCACGGCGCTGGGGCGGAGTTCCAGTTCCTGGCCCTGCCCAAGGAAAAGCACCCGGCCTACGACCCGCTCTGGAAGGCCGCCCACCACGACCGAACTCGCCGCCTCGTGGAGCGGGATAAGAACCATGCCAGCGTGGTGGGCTGGTCGCTGGGCAACGAATGCGGCAACGGCCCTGTTTTTCACGAAACCTATGATTGGATTAAAAAACGGGACAACTCCCGCCCCGTCATGTCGGAGCAGGCGGGGGAGGACACCAACACGGACATTGTATGCCCGATGTACCCGACGATGGCCAACATGAAGCGTTATGCAGCTGACAAGACGAAGACCCGGCCCTATATCATGTGCGAGTATTCCCATGCCATGGGCAATTCGAACGGCAATTTCAAGGATTACTGGGACCTCATCCGGGCCTCCGACAATATGCAGGGAGGGTGCATCTGGGACTGGCAGGACCAGGGCATCCGCACCAAAACAGCCGATGGGCGCTCCTATTTCGCTTATGGCGGCGACCTTGGCAGCCATGACCGTTACAACGACGCCAATTTCGTCTGCAATGGCCTCGTGGATTCCGACCGCAACCCCCATCCAGGGCTGTACGAGGTGAAAAAAGAATACCAAAGCGTTTTGTTTTCCAATGAAAACTGGCAGGCCGGGAAAATCAGGGTCAAGAATGAGTTCTCCTTCACCAACCTGAAGGAGTTCGATTTCCGTTGGGAACTGTTGCTGAACGGCAAAAAGACGCACGAGGGCAGCTTTGCCGTGGAAGCCAACCCCGGCGAGACGAAGAGCCTGCAATTGGCCATTCCAGCCATGAAATTATCGGCAGGTTCCGAGCTGTTCCTGAACGTATATGCCCATCAGCGGGTGGCCACTGCTTCCATTCCGGCAGGCCATGAGGTGGCACGGGAGCAGTTCAGCGGCAGCACGGTTTATTTCGATAAAAAAGAAGCGGTTTCCGGTGATTTGAAAATCGAAAAGACTAGCAATGCCCTGAAGTTCACGTCGGGCAACGTCGCTGGCGAAATCAATTTGCAAAGCGGTGGCATCAATTCACTGAGCTATAAGGGCACGGCCATAAACGGGGGGTTCTTCCCAGAGCCGTACTTCTGGCGGGCACCGACGGACAACGATTTCGGGAACAACTTCACAAATTATGCACGGGTTTGGAGCACGGCGCACGTGCGCAGGAGCGTACAGCGCATCACAGTTGGCGATAAAACGGAGGACGGCGTGCCCATCACGGTCGTTTACCGACTTCCCGACGTCAGGGCAGATTATACGCTGCAATATTTGGTGAAAAAAGACGGCTCCATCCAAGTCAATGCTAGCCTGGAGTTGCCCAATGACAGCGAACTGGCCGAAATCCCCCGCATGGGCATGCGCTTCGCCCTCCCAGCCAGCTTCAACCAGGTGGAATGGTACGGGCGTGGCCCCCAAGAGAATTATTCCGACCGGAACACTGCCTCCTTCATCGGCATCCACAACGACCATACGGACAATGGCTGGACCCGCAACTACGTGCGCCCGCAGGAAAGCGGCTACAAGACCGACGCCCGCTGGATTAAACTCACGAATGCGGAAGGCACCGGCCTACAGGTAGAAGGGCTGCAACCGCTGTCGTTCAGCGCCATGCCGCAGCTCACGGAGGACTTCGACGAGGGCACGACCAAGAAAAACCGCCATCCAACGGACATCGTCAAGCGCCCGTTCGTGACCTTCCACGTGGACTTGGCACAGCGGGGCGTTGGCGGCGACAATTCTTGGGGCGCCGAGCCGCACGATGCGTTCCGAATGACTGCCAAAAAGTATGCTTATGGGTTTGTGTTGAAAGTGGTGGGGGAGTAAGTGATTGGAACAACATAAAAAGCCCAGTGGATGACTTGGATTTGTAGCCCATTTGCTATGTCTGCCCTGTCAACACTATAAGCATTAAATAAACTTAGCATCGTGTCGGAAATGAGTTGCTGATTTCCGACACGATGCTAAACTATTCAAATCCCAACGGTCTAGGCATTGGTCAACCCCACCCAACCCACCATGCACACGAACACGCAAGAGACAAGCCCAAGTACAACTTGTTCTTGGCTTGCCAGGTATGCTATGAAAATGACCGCTGCCTAACCCGACTATTCTCTCGTCAAGTACCGTCACCAATCCCACGTTTCCCACAAGAACTTTTGAAATGCCACCGTGTTTATTAGCCTTCGACTATCCGATTCATCACCCGATATTTTCACCACATGGAATTCAAAGGAAATACGCACGAATACCTCCGCTTGGAGCAAATTACTTCCGACAACTGCTATATTGTAAAAGAAAAAATTGAGAGCGGCCTGACCCTGCTCTGGATGACCGCCGATGGCAACCGCCTCAAAATTGACGGCAAGGATTATGCTTTTCAAAAAAACGAGGTCATCTGCTTGACAGAATTTCACCACACAGAAGTGCAGCAAGTCACGGCCATGCGGCTGGTGCGTTTCAACCGCCCATTTTTTTGCATCATCGACCACGACTCGGAGGTGGGCTGCCGGGGCATCCTGTTTTTTGGTGCTTCGCAACTGCCCTTTTTCCGCATCCCGGAGGCCGAGCTGGAGAAGTTCGACATACTTTGGAAAATGTTTTCGATAGAAATGCAATCGAAGGACGACCTGCAAATCGAGATGCTGCAAATGATGCTCAAGCGGCTGCTGATACTTTGCACCCGGCTCTACAAGGAGCAGCGCCAGCTTGCGCCGTTGGCAAAAAACAACCTTGACCTGGTGCGGGAATTCAATTTCTTGGTAGAGTCCCATTTTAAGACCAAGCATTCCGTTGCCGACTACGCTGAGCTGCTGCACCGCTCGCCCAAAACCCTCTCCAACGTTTTCGCCCAAGTAAGCCCGAAGACGCCGCTGCAACTCATCAACGAACGAAAAATGCTCGAAGCCCGCCGCCTGCTGCGCTACACCGACCAAGCCGTCAGCGAGATTGCCTACGCCATCGGTTATGAGGACGTGCAGACCTTTTCCCGCTTTTTCAAGACGCAGGAGGGCGTGTCGCCCAGCGCTTTTCGGGAACAATAAATGGGATATTGGGTTATTGAGTTATTATAATATTGGGATTTTCGTTGCTTTGTAGTAACCCAATTACTCAATAACCCAATAACTTAATCCCCAATAACATTTTCCACTTCGGGAAGAATTGCCAATCCTTCGGGAATCCCTGCCTATTTGCCTGCCTGTTTATGCCCCCACCTTTGTGCCATCAAATCAAATAAAATTTTTCACATCAAAAAAATTAAAAAAGATGATACAATTTAATGTTCCAACCCGTGACGAAGTGAGCGCTAATAACCAAGCTATCTTCGACAACCTCCAAAAAGGCCTCGGCTTTGTGCCAAACCTTTACGCCACTTTTGCCCACAGCGAAACTGCCCTCGGCGATTACCTCGCCCTCCAAAACCGCAAAAGCAGCCTCCGGGCGAAAGAGCGGGAGGTCATCAACCTCGTGGTGAGCCAGGTGAACGACTGCCGCTACTGCCAAAGCGCCCACACGGTTTTGGGTAAAATGAACGGCTTCAGCGATGAGCAAATCCTCGAAATCCGCAGCGGGGAAGCCAGTTTTGATGCCAAATTGGATGCACTTGCGAAGTTCGTTCAGGAGACGACCATCAACCGGGGAAAACCATCGGCAGCAGCTGTGGAGAACCTGTTTGCCGCAGGCTACAACAAAGCCAGTGTGGTGGACATCCTCATCGTGATTGGCGACAAAATCATCAGCAACTACCTGCATGGCGTGGGCCAGTTTGCGATTGATTTCCCGCTCGCACCTGAACTAGCGGCCGTACCTTCACTGAATTAAAACAGCGTTTCAAGGTTGGGGAGGTGAAAACTCCTCAACCTTGATTAAACAACCCATTCAATTTTTATTCTGCACTTTGCGTCAAAATTTTTAAAAGAAGAAAATGAAAAAATCGTTCAACCTCCTCATCGGCATATTGCTTGCCGCCAATCTTTTCGGACAGGTAGCCAAGCAGGCAGAAGATATTTCACCGCTTTTGATTGGTGAAACGATGCCCAACGACACCCTGCTCGACCTGACGGGCAAACCGGTTTACTTGCAGGAATTACTGGCGAAAAAGCCTACGGTGCTGGTCTTCTACCGAGGCGGTTGGTGCCCGTACTGCAATGCACACTTGGTTTCGTTGGCAAAATCGGAGGCGGAAATCCTGAAACTGGGCTACCAAATCATCGCCATCAGCCCCGACGACTACCCCAACCTACAACCGACCGTGGCGGATGATGGGGTCAACTACCAGGTATATTCCGACATGGGCGGCAGCCTACTCAAAAAAGTGGGCATTGCCTTCCAAGCCCCTGAACGAGCAAAGGAGTACATCGCCCAAAAGACCAAGGGCACCCCGACGGAAATACTGCCCGTGCCCACGCTGATGGTAATAAACACGGATGGCAAAATCGTTTTTGAGTACATCAACAAAGATTATTCAACCCGAATGAGCGAGAAGCTGCTACTGGCGGTGCTGAACAATTTGGAATTAAAGTAAATGGCATCCGTAACATATTTGCGCCGCTTTATTCTGGCCAAGTTAGGGCGCAACTTCAAGTTGCACCCTAACTACACAAACCCATTTTTTTTATCCATAAAATATTCAAACCATGTTAAAGCATTTGAGTAAATCCGATTTTGAATCCACCTTGAAAGAAAACGATGTGGTTTTGGTGGATTTTTACGCCGACTGGTGCGGCCCTTGCCGGGCATTGCAGCCGTCGTTAGAGAGCCTCGCCGCCGATTTTGAGGGCAAAGCCGTCATTTCAAAAGTGAACGTGGACCATGAATCCGAAATTTCTTCGGAATTTGGTATCCGCAGCATACCCGCCTTGTTGTATTTCAAAAAAGGCGAATTGGCAGGCAAACAAGTCGGGCTGCAAAGCAAAGCTGCCATGGCTGCCAGCCTCGACCAATTGATTAATCAGAATTAAATTTGTGGCCTTCTGACGAGTGCTGAACTTGCCAGGAGGCTTTTTTTTTAAATTTTTTCAACATGGAAAACCAACGACCACCACTGCCCCCGTTCACGGAGGAGACCGCCAAACAGAAAATCCAACTGGCCGAAGACGCCTGGAACAGCAAAGACCCGGAGCGGGTTTCCAAGGCTTACACCGTGGACAGCGAGTGGCGAAACCGCAATTTGTTCCTCAACGGACGAGCGGAAATCGTGCATTTTCTCACCGCAAAATGGCAAAAGGAACACGATTATAAGCTCAAAAAAGAATATTGGGCACACGCTGGAAACCGCATCGCTGTTAGGTTCGAGTACGAGTACCACGATGGCAACGGTCAATGGTTCCGTGCCTACGGCAACGAAAACTGGGAGTTCGATGAAAACGGCCTGATGGCAAAGCGCTACGCCAGCATCAACGACCTTGCCATCGAAGAAACGGACCGAAAATTCCGATAAGATGAACTATGCAAAACTGGCATTCACGGATGCCGTCAAAGCCTTGCAAGAAGAAAACGGCAGCCGCCACAGCTACGACCACATGGAAAAAATGCAGGTAACGGACGGCTTGAGTGCCAATGAAATCGGGTTCATCGAAGACCAAGACCATTTTTTTCTGGCCTCTTTCGGTGAAAACGGCTACCCCTACATCCAGCACCGGGGCGGCCCGGCGGGCTTTCTGAAAGTGCTCGATACGCAGACCCTGGCCTTCGTTGATTTTGGTGGAAACAAGCAATATATCATGGTCGGCAACCTGCAAACCAACCCGAATGTGTCGCTCATCATGGTGTCGTACCCGCAGCGTGCCCGCCTGAAAATATATGCCAAAGCTCGGATTGTTGCCCTTGCTGACGACCCTTTGCTTTTTGAAAAAATCAATCCTGCCGACTACTCGCATCGCCCAGAACGCATGATGGTGCTGGATGTGCAGGCTTTTGACTGGAACTGTCCGCAGCATATCACGCCACGATATACAATGGAGGAAATCGAGGTGGCTTTTGCTCCGCAAAAAACTTATTTGGCGGAACTGGAGGCGGAAAATCGAAGCTTGAAAGCCAAAGCCGGGGTGGCTTAACCCAGCTATTTTGTTCGTCTTATTTTAAAATTATGCCTTTTCATTGATAAATTGTGCATGAAATTTTAGCTGTACTTTTGGGGTCAATTGTTGAAAAAGTAGATAATGTCATTGGATATAAGCCACAATTAAACATGCCGGTGAAAATGACGTTATATCCTACGTTCAACCCTGATTGACCAAATCAAGTGCTGCGCAATGAGTGAGACGGACAAGGCAAAGATTGGGCAAAAGAAAGAGACCAGCGTAGCACGCAGGCTGTTTTGGATATTTTGGAAGTCGCTTCTGGCCTTTGTCGTGCTGTTTTTGTTGCTGCTGGCTGGCCTCAATATTTACCTGAAGTCCAATAAGTCCAAGGTTTTTAGCCATGTCCCCATTTTGAATGATGGCTCATTTTCGTTCCAGTCGGCGGACATCAACGTTTTCAGAGACTTCCCAGCAGCTACGATTAGCCTCAAAAATATTTGGGTTCGGGATGCCCAATTTGATAGTCACAAAACGGCCATTTTGCAGCTCCAAGAATTGAAAATGGCAGCCTCGCTCAGGGGCTGGAGGTCTCGTGAACTTGAAATAAAATCCTTTGATTTAAAGGACGGAAATATCAATATTTTCAAGGATGAGAACGGCTATAGCAATTTAAAAAGTTTTCTTTCGGAACAAACAGAAGGTGGCGAAACCCGCAAATCCAGCTTTTTAAAGGTGTTGACAGATAATATTACCGTCAATTTTACCAATGTAAAACTTGATTATACGGACGCCGTAAAAACGACCAGTATTCATGCAAATTTGGAAACAATTGCTGCTAAACTGCACAGAGAGGAGCATGGCCTAACCGCTGCTGTAGATATGGCCATTTTCGTGGAAGAATTGGCTTTTAAAAAGGAAAAAGGGTCATTTGTAGCGAACAGCAAACTGGCTGGTAAACTGAATATGGGCATTGCGGACGGCAATATCGTTTTTGAGCCTTTTCCGCTTGCCATCAATGAGCAGGAATTTATTTTTGGTGGAAATTTTGACACCAAGAAAAAGCAATCAACGACCCTGACCTTGGAAAACAATGCGACAGTATGGTGCGAGGTAGCGCCATTGCTCCCCTTGGGTTTACAAGAAAAACTGGCGCTATACTATATCGAAAAACCGTTTTATACTAAAACCACTATTTCCAGTCATTTCAAGCCTGACGAACCTGTTTTGGTAGATATTGACTTCCGAATGGAAGAAGAAAATGAGGTGACCGCTAAAAGGTTTTTATTTGAGCAAGTCACGTTAAATGGCCACTTCAAAAACCGATTGTACGAGGACGAACGAGCTGAAAACGAGGACGGTAAAAATATGCGGATAACATTCCAGGATGTAAATACAGTGTATGATGAATTTTATATCCAATCGCCAGATGTATTAATCATCTCCACGCCAAAAACTGGTGCAGTAATAAAAACAACCGTTAATATAAATGGCAAACCTTCCGGTATAAGCAAGTTTCTTAAGAACGATAAGTTCTTTTTCAAACGGGGAAACTTTGATTTGGCAGCCAGCGTGGAAGGCCCGATGAAAGACCGGAGAGCACTGATAGTCAACAGTGAGGCCAAGTTGGCGTTGAGCCATTTTGCCGTGGTATATAAACCCTCCAATACGACCTTTCCTTTTGCGCAGTTGACGCTCGCTAAAAAGCAAGGAGACGCTAATTTTTCCATCGTCAGCAGTACGTTGGAAAATGGCCATGATTTCCAAATAGACGGCGGACTAACGAATATGAAAGCGGTGCTTTTTGCCTTATCGGAGCGTTCCACCAGCGATGTCAATTTTGTCGCTGATAAAATGAGCTGGTCGGATTTTATCAACCTTTTCGGGGAAAACGGCTATTTGGATGCAAATAACTCCAAAGATGACCTACAAAAAAAACGCTCCATGAAGGAGACGATTCGGGGGATTCAATTCCAGTTTCAGCCTAGTATTTCGGTGTCAGTGGATACGTTGGAGTATTTTGATTTAATGGAACTTCATCAATTTAAAACAGGAGTACATTTTGAAAATGAGCAAACATTGGTGTTGGAGAATACCAGTTTCAGGTACAAAGAAGGCCAAGTAAATCTTAAAGCGAAACTAGATATGAGTAAGGAAGATATTACGCCATTTGATTTTGAATTGCATGCAAAAAATATAAACCTCGCCAAGTTGCTGCCGCCGTTTGATTATTTCAAGGTTAAATTGCTTGAAAATATGGACGATTTGCCTGATAATGTCAGTTTGGATATTAAACATAAAGGGGTTTTGGATGACGATAAAGGTTTAATTCCCAGCACTTCCACGGGCGAAATTGTTTTTCAATTTGATAAAGGCAAAACACTTTTTGGGAGGATAAATTATGAGCCAGCGGGGTATAGTCAAATGACGAATGCAAAGGATTTAAAGCTAGGCAATTCTGTGAAAACCAAGATAGCATTGGATGGCGACCCTGAACTTTTTAATCAATTTTTTAAAACAGATAGATTCTTTTTTAGCAAGGGCAATTTTTCAGCGCAATTGCGCTATGAAGGCAATGTACGGGATTTCGATGAGCTATTGAGCAATGGTGATGCAAGTTTTGACCTAAATAATAGTGAGGTATATTTCAAACAAGCTGATGTCATTTTCCCATTAACCGAAGTTAAACTTGAACTTCACAATGACAATGCGGAATTCTTTGCTTTTATGAACAAGGATTCCATCCATCAAAATATTCAGCTGACAGGCAATATTCAAAACCTCAGTGAATTGGTCGTTGGCAATACAGGAAAAGAGGTGAAAGCCGCTGTAGATATTACATCCACTAAAATCAGGTGGTCGCAATTCCTGAAGATTTTCTATCCAGCGAATATTGATAAACCAGAACGGAAAGCAGGCGCCATTAAAAAAACGACAAAAGGCATATTGACTACTTTCAACCCAGACATCAGCATGCATTTGGATACGTTTATTTATTCCAAGAAACTGACTTTATATGGTGTTCAAACTGGCATTTCTTTAAGGGATTCGGCGACGATGGTCTTGGACAAAACTGGCTTTCGCTTCCATGATGGCAGCGTTAGTTTTCAAGGTGAAGTGGATTTGGGACAAACAGCGTCAACCCCATTTTCGGGGCAGTTCCAAACGGATAAATTAGATGCTGCCTTATTGCTGGAAAGCTTGGATTATCTCGATATTCCTTCCTTTAAGGACATTGAAAAACTATCTGGCCAAGCAACCCTGAACCTCAAATTGTCAGGAGCAATTGCGGAAGGAGGCAAGGAGCTTATTCCAGCAGAAAACCTTGGCGAACTTGATTTTGTACTGAGCGATATATTTATAGAAGGATTTGCGCCGCTGGATGAACTGGCCGCCAAAATCATGATGAAACACCGCTTTGACCAATTGCGTTTTGCACCAATAGAAAACCACCTGAGTATTGTAGGAAAAGACATAGATATACCTTTGATGGAAATTCAATCAAATGCCATCAATATGTTTATTGAAGGCACTTATAGTTACGGTAACAACACCAATATATGGGTCACTGTTCCGCTTGACAATTTAAAGGCTCCTGACCTTTCAGTAATTCCCGCTAAACGAGGGTATGCGGCAATCAAAAGGAAAATATACCTAGAGGTGACGACCGATGAAAATGGGAATAATAAGTTCAAGTTCCGTTTCAGAAAAAAACAATTTTATAAAAAACGGGGAATAACCGAGCAATATAGAGCTGACCTTAAAATTTACAGAGCAACAAGGAAGCAGCAAAAGAAAAAGCATTGAAAAGGTCGCCATTTCTCCTATTTTAGTTGCTATCACAAACTTAATAATGTGTGCCTCGATTTGACTAATTTATGCCATTTTTGACTTTTACCTTCCCATTTATTGACCAATTTGAAAATTCAGACTATCTTCACCAGCCCCATTTTCACTTAAAATAGGTTAGCTTTTTTCAAAAACAAACACATGAAGAGAATTTTTACAACCAACAAAAAAAGCACCCTCCTTTTCCTCCTGTTATTTTCATTGCCCGGCTTCCTCTCAGCCTGCGATACCTCTGGCTATTTGATGAACGGGATTACTGACAACGGCGATGGAACTTTTACCATTGACTGGACGGCGCTGGTAGCAGGTGGAATCACGACCGGCGTTGGTTCCACCTGGGGCTTTTACCTCAATATTGACGCCACAATCCTGAGCATCTCACCACCTAGTTTCACCAGTTCAAATGGCACGACAATCAATGCCGTCATCAACGGCGGAAACGTGCAGTGGGGCAATCCCGCACCCGGCTCCGGCCCTGTTTTCTTGGACATCAACACCCAGCCAAACGACGAAATGTTCCCTTTCACCATGGTCGTTTCCGGTATTCCAACCGAATGGTACGGTGGTGGGCAAGAAGCCAACCAATGCAGCTGGCAGGGCGGCCCTAGTGCTGGCGATAATTATCAAGGAGAATTCCCTTGCTTCGAGCCTACACTGACCCCTGCGCCAGACGAAATTCATATTTGCCCCGGCGGAACAGCCGTCCTCACCGTCATCCCCAACCACCTCGTCGAGGACATCCTCTGGCAGCCCGGCGGGCAAACAACGCCCACCATCACCGTCACGCTGACCCAAGACCAAACCTACACCATCACTGGCTCAAACCCCGGCTGCGACTTCGTCGCCACCATCAACGTCATCGTGGACCCCTTTCCATTTCTTTCATCAACAGAGACAACTATTGAGGTTTGCGAAGGTACACCTGCTACCATGATTGTGGATGCAGAATTCACCGACTTCATCACCTGGAGTCCCGGCGGCGGTGCCGGCCCAATAAACGTAGTCGTCCCAACCACTTCACCGACCACCTACACCGCTACAGGCTTCAATTATTGCGGGTCAACGCCACTGAGTTTCACCGTCACCACCATCCCGTTTCCAATGGTCAACACCTCCAACGACAAGTCCATTTGCCAAGGCGAAAGCGCCACCCTGACTGCCAACGCAACAGGTTCAAACTCGATAACCTGGATGCCCGGCGGGCAATCGGGCAATTCCATCACCGTCAGCCCCACAAATACCACCACTTACTTTGCCATCGTCTCCAATTTTTGCGGAGCGGACACCGCCGATGTCGTCGTCACGGTATCTGGCAATACTACGAACAATATCCAGCTAACGGCCTGTGCTGGCCAAACGGTCAATTACAACGGTATCCCGCTCGCCGCAGGTAGCAATAGCACGTTTACTTTTAACAACTACGCTGGCTGCGATTCGGTGGTACAAGTTGCCGTGCAATCCTTGCCCAATGCCACTGGCACGCTCAACCTCAAAACCTGTCAGGGTACCACGGCCAGTTTCATGGGGCAAAACCTCGCCATCGGCAGCAGCACCCAGTTTCACCTAACCGCTTTCAACGGGTGCGATTCCCTGCTCACCGTGAACGTGACGGCCCTGCCCGTTTTCAATTCCAACCTGATTTTGAAAGCCTGTGCGGGGCAAAGCGTAAGCTACAACGGGCAAAATTTGCCGGCAGGCACCATGCAAAACTTCGTGCTCACCGCCGCCAATGGCTGCGACAGCACCGTGCACGTCACTGTGCAAACACTGCCAAATTACGCCAGCAACAGGCTCCTGAAAACCTGCGCTGGCACCTCCGTCACCTACAACGGAACGCAACTTTTGCCAAACACCGTCACGCCTTTCACGCTCACCGCCTTCAACGGCTGCGACTCGGTCGTCACGGTAACGGTGCAGGAACTTCCTGTACTAACGGACACCCTCAACTTTCAGGCTTGCCCCAACACTTCCATTAATTACAACGGCCAAAACCTCCAACCAAACAGCTCCACAGATTTCACTTTCACCACCACGGCTGGCTGCGACAGCATCATGACCGTGAACGTGGCTGAAGTGACTGGCTTTCAGCAAAACCTCAGCTTCGACGCTTGCACGGGTACTACCGTCAGCTACAATGGGCAGTCCCTGCAGCCGGGCACCGTCACTGATTTCAACTTCACCACTGCCGCTGGCTGCGATTCCGTGGTGACAGTCACGGTGGTCGAATTGGCCGTTTTCACCAGTGATTTGACCATCCCGACCTGCACTGGAACGCCTGTCAGTTATGCGGGCATGTCCTTGCAGCCGGGCAGCGTGACGCCAGTTTTGCTTGCTTCGCAAAACGGTTGCGACAGCACCGTCACTGTCACCGTGGAAGAAATCCAAGTGCTGACCTCCAGCTTAAACCTCTCGGCCTGCCAAGGCGAAACCGCTTTTTACAATGGCCAAAACCTCCAGTCGGGCAGCGTTACCCCGTTCACCTACACCTCCTCCATCGGCTGCGATTCCGTGGTGACGATTACGGTGGCGGCACTCCAAACCTACTCGACCTCGCTCGTTTTGGAGACCTGCCAGGGCAACACCATCAACTACAACGGCATCAATTTACCCCCCGGCACCGACCTCGATTTCACCTTCACCGCCACCAACGGTTGTGACTCCATCGTAAACGTTGTGGTGAACGAAGTGCAAGCCTACCAAACCTCTTTGGCGCTGAACACCTGCCCCGGCAGCACGGCCACCTACAATGGCCAACCACTTGCCGCAGGCAGCGTCACGCAGTTCGATTTTGTATCAACAACAGGTTGCGACAGCACCGTGACCGTCACTGTGACTGCCTTGCCAACTTTTAATTCTTCGCTCACACTGACAGCTTGTCCCGGCAGCACAGCCACCTACAATGGCCAGTCGCTCGCCCCCGGCAGCAGCACGCCGTTTGTCCTCGCTTCGCAAAACGGTTGCGACAGTACCGTCACCGTCAACGTGGTCGCATCGCCACCGCTCACCAGCAGCCTGACCCTAACGGCCTGCCCCGGCAGCACGGCCACTTATAATGGCCAACAACTTTCGCCGGGTACTACGACGCCGTTTGTATTGTCTTCGCAAAACGGTTGCGACAGCACCGTGACCGTCACCGTGATGGCCTTGCCGACTTTCAATTCTACCCTCACACTGCCAGCCTGCACAGGCAGCACCGCCAGCTACAACGGCCAGCAGCTTGCGCCGGGCAGCGTGACGCCTTTTGTTTTCGCTGCGCAAAATGGTTGCGACAGCACCGTGACAGTAACGGTCGTTGAGCTGCTGCCGCAAAGCGCTGCGCTCACTTTGCAGGCTTGTACAGGCAGCACGGCGACCTATAATGGACAGACGCTCCAACTAGGCAGCACCACCGATTTCACCCTCAGCACTTGGCAGGGCTGCGACTCTGTAGTGACTGTCACGGTGGTGGAACTTCCTGTGCTCACTAGCTCCGTGACCCTGCAAGGCTGCGCCGGAGAGCCACTCGTTTACAACGGTACGACGCTTCAGCCCGGCACCAGCATGGATTTTACTTTCACTTCGCAAGGCGGCTGTGATTCCATCGTCACCGTGACGGCGCTGCCTTCCATCCCGACGGTCAGCACCAGCGAAGTGTTGACTATCTGTGAGGGTGGCACAGCGACCATTTTCGGGCAACCGACAGCTGCGCCCGGCGATTATTCGCAGACCTTCACGGGTAGCAACGGCTGCGATTCAACGCACACCATCACCTTGCAAGTGGTGAATACCGTTTCGGTGAATTTTCCGACCGATTTGAGCATCCACTTGGGCGAGTCCATCGTGCTGAACCCGCAGACGACGCCAGCCAGCGGCCTGACTTATGCTTGGTTGGAAGACCCCACACTGAGCTGTATTGATTGTGCAAAACCAACGGCGACGCCACTTTCTCCCACTACTTACACATTGACAATCAGTGATTTAGGCGGCTGCACGGCTTCGGCCTCGGTGCTGGTGGAAGTAAAAAAAGGGAAGATTTACATCCCGAACAGTTTCAGCCCGAACGACGATGGCCTCAACGATGTGTTCATGGTGTTCAGCGACGGAAGAAGCGTCAAGGAAATCCATTCGTTCATCGTTTTCTCCCGGTGGGGTGAAACCATTTACCAGATTTTTCATAGCCAACCCGATGCCGTGGAATATGGCTGGGACGGTACGCACCGTGGCAAGAAAATGGACGTAAGCGTGTTCGTTTACCTAGCAGATATTGAATTTAAGGATGGGACGAGGCAGTTGTACAAGGGGGATGTGACGCTGGTGAGGTGAGGAAAATCTTGCATCAAAATCTAAATAAAATGAGCCGTATGTCTTGGCCAAGCGATTGGTTGGCCAAGACATAATAAGTAGGCGTTGGGGGTTAGGTATTCGGTACTGTGTTGAAAATCAATTACTTGTGCTACAAATAATCTAAACGAAATCTACAGACGTACTTACTAGGTTTTTTAAAAACGAAATCACTGATGGATAATCTGAAAATATTGGACCACCCAGACTTTGGCAAACTATTGCTTCGGCTTGGTGTGGGCGTGGTGCTAGGGCTTCACGGCCTTGGACGGCTTGAATCTGGCGCTGCTGGAACGGTTGGGATGGTAGAAGCAGCGGGGTTGCCAGGATGGCTTGGTTACGGGGCTCATATTGGCGAATTTGTGGCGCCGTTGTTCATGATTTTTGGCAAGTTCACTCGCTTGGCTGGTCTGGTAGTGGCTTTCAATATGCTGATGACCATTTTGGTGGCACATCGGGACATTGCTTTTCAACGCAATGATTTTGGAGGTTGGATGATTGAGCTGAATGTATTGTTATTGCTTGGCGGCTTGGCTGTGACCATGCTGGGGGCAGGTAAGTTGAGCCTGTCAGGTGGCGTAGGCCGATGGGACTGAACGATTACTTCCCCTCCCCCCGTACCAGCACCATCACCGTGTAAAACATGATTTTTAGGTCCAGCACCAACGACATGTTTTCGATGTAAAGCACATCGAAGCGGAGGCGTTGGAGCATTTCGTTGAGGTTGGAGGCGTAGCCGTATTTTACTTGCCCCCAACTGGTGATGCCGGGCCGCACCTTCAGCAAGTGCCGGTAATGCGGCGCTTTTTCCACGATTTGGTTGATGAAAAACTGGCGCTCCGGCCTCGGCCCAACGAGCGACATGTCCCCCACGAGCACGTTCCAGAAATTGGGCAACTCGTCCAGGCGGTACTTTCGCATGGTAGCGCCCCAGCGGGTCACACGTGGGTCGTCGTCCTGCGAGAGCTGTGGGCCGTGTTGCTCCGCATCGGTGCGCATGGAGCGGAACTTGACGAGGTGAAACGGCTTGCCGTTCAGGCCAACCCTTTCCTGTCGGTAAAAAATCGGTCCTGCCGAACTCAGTCGCACCCGCAGCATGATGTAGGTATAAAACCAACTCAGCCCGATAATTACCCCCAATGAAATAGTCACGTCCATCATGCGCTTCACAAGGCGCTCCCATTTCGGCATCAGTTCCTGCCGTATTTGCAGCAGAACGGCGCCGTAAACCTCGCTCATCCGCACATTGCCGAGCAGATTGTCGTAGAGGTCGGGGATGATTTTGATGTGTATTTTCTCCCCAAAATCAAAAAGGCGGTCGAGGGTATCGGTGAGTTTGACGTGCTCCTCTGGCTCCATCGCTATCAGCACGTCTTCGATTTTGTGCGATGCAATGACCTTCGACAATTCCGGCAAACTGCCCAAGCGGGGCAGCTCCCCGAACGGCGGGTGCCCCTCCGTCATTCCTACATAGCCGACGAAGCGGTAGCCGGGCTTTTTTTTCATCGAAACCAATTCCTTATAAAGTGCTGCCGCACGTTCGCCATCGCCCACAAGTAGGGTGGGAAAGGCGACCAATCCTGCTTGCAATCGCTTGTGCGCACGGGTCAGCAGCAGCATCCGACTGATGGTCGTGAGCAGGAAGTGCAGTCCGAAAAGCACGGCGAAGGAAATATAGTAGGTTTTGTAATCCCGCACCACATCATCGAGCATGAGGGTGAAAAAAACGAAGATGACCCCGAAAAAAGTGAGGAAAAAAGTGCGGGAAATAGTGGCCAAACGTGACATCCGGTAAACATCCCGGTAGTCGTCGAAGAGGGCGTAGAACAGGTGCCAGCCGATGGGGATGATGAAGATGCCGTAGTAAAAATTAAGGTCGTTCAGTGCCGTCCAACCCGGTGCAACGCCTTCTAGCCATTTTCGGTACAAAAAGAAAAATGCCCAAGCCAGCATGGCAGCCAGGAAATCGAAAAGTTGGTAGGTGCGGGTGGCTTGCATAGTTAGACGTTGGATATTAGACTTTAGACATCAGATAGCTGGGGATTTAAAGATGAGATACTTAAATCTATTGTCTAATGTCTCTCGTCTAAAGTCTATTAAAAATGCACCAGTTTCAAGTTGTCAAAACGGATTTGGGCTTTTTCGAGGGTAAATTTGCCGTCGGTGATGGGGATTCCGCCTCGAAAGATGATGGCAAAGCGGCCAGCAGGTGCGGTGCTCACGAGCTCGGTCAGGTCGAAATAGATTTTGTTCCATTCCGGCTTTCCCAGAACGACGAACTCAAAATTGACTTCCCCTTCCGAGCCGTTGTCTTCCACGGAAACTAGGCCAAACTCAAGTGGCACGTCGGTTTTGTAGTTCATCTCCAGATAGACTTTGCCAGCAGTGGCGAAATCAATACGATAGAGGTCGGAGGTTTGGGCCACGATGACTGGGTGGGCAGTGTCCAGTTTTACCAAGCCAGAAAATTGCCCCTCAAAAACATCGATGGATGTGGGCTTCATGCTGGTCGAGTCGTCGTTATCACGGTCCACATTAAATAGCACGCTACCATTTTCAAAGTCTTCGATGAACTCAAAGACGGCCTCGTCTCGGTAAGTGGTTTTTGGGCTGATGCTTAGGTCAGTATTCGGTGCCAGCGTGATTGGCATTGAAAAACGCTTGTAAAAAGGATAGGCTTGCAGGTAAAACGAATTGCCGTTGGCCTTGATGATGGGGTCTACATTCAAGCTGAAATTCCCAGCGTTCAGTACGGGGAAGGTGGCCGGAAGCTCGAAAGTGCCGAGAGAAATGCTCTTGTTTTCCGTGCTATCGAACATGAACATATTGGCGTGGGTGATTTTCTGGGAAATGCTTCCGTGGACTGCCGGTTCGGTCGAAAGCAATTCAAACGGCTCGATGGTCAGGTAGGCAGGGATGGGCTCCTTCTCCCGGTCGCAAGCTGTCAAAAGCGTTGCCAAAGCCAGAACTGACAGTATGTTTATTATGTTAAAAGGCATTCCACGTGGGTTTTTCATCGAAAGAAAAAGGTTGGAAATCATGTCTTGTCGTTTAAGTTTTAGTTTCAAAATGCTTTAGCGTAAAGTAGCTCAAAAAGATGCCCACCGTTGCATCTGTTTTATTTTGTTCCGAAAACGACCACTACTGCTTCGGCGTTGCCCGCAGGGCAAATTAAAAGAAAAGCTGCCCTGCTGGCGACATTTCGCCGGCAAAGCTACGGCTAAAAATAAAACCCACGTATTTCAAGGTTTTGGGGAAATTCGCACCGTTTTCTGGGTTGATAAGGGTTGATAAGGTTGCTAAAGGTTGATTGCTCGCACAACGACCACTCTATCAACCCTTATCAACCCGATCAACCCTTATCAACCAAAAAATGTCCTTGGAAAAAAAAGACTCGTTCCTTGCCTTCCGCTACCCGGAGTTTCGGTATTATATGATGGCAAATTTTCTGTTTACGGTGGGCTTCCTCATCCAGGAAGTCATCATCGGCTACGAACTTTACAAGCTTACCGGAGACCCCAAAGCCATTGGTTTTGTTGGGCTTTCGTATGCCGTACCGTTCATGGGGCTGTCGCTGGTGGGCGGGCATTTGGCGGATAAAATGAGCAAGAAAAAAATCCTTCTCCTCAGCGTCAGCGGCATTGCGGCCTGCTCGCTGTTTTTGTTTTTTGTGTCAAAATCCCTGACAGGCGAGTCGGCCCACAGTTTGCAATACGTGATTTATGCGGTGATAGCGGCCACGGGTGGTTTTTACGCATTTTTTGCACCGACAGCCTCGTCTTTGAAGCCGTTTTTAGTGCCAAGGGAGGCATACGAGAATGCAGCGACGTGGGGCAGTGCTGGCTGGCAATCTGGTACCATCATTGGTCCGGGCATCAGCGGCTTTATCTACAATTGGGGCGGTTTCAGCAACACGATTTTGGTGGTCATTGTGCTGTTTTCGGCTGTTTTCGGCTTTATCCTCCTCATTGGCGACCGCAAGATTGTGGAGCAGTCAGCTGGCAATATTCTCCAAAAAGTAAAAGAAGGCATCGCCTTTGTGGGTCGCACCCGAATGTTGCTCTACTCCATTTCCCTCGACCTTTTCGCCGTTCTGTTCGGCGGGGTAGTGGCTATTCTTTCGGTCTTTGCCCAAGACATTCTGAAAGTAGGGCCGGAGTGGTTGGGCGTCCTGCGGGCGGCACCATCGGTAGGTGCAGTGCTGACGCTGTTGCTGCTCACCCGTACCAGCGTAATGGACAAAGCTTGGCGGAATATGCTGCTGGGCGTGGCGGGTTTTGGCGTGGCGACCATCGTTTTTGCCTTGTCGAAAAATATTTGGCTCTCCATCGTTGCGCTGTTTTTCACGGGGGCTTTTGATGCGGTGAGCGTGGTTATCCGCCACACGATTTTGCAGTTGGTCGTACCTGATGAAATGCGGGGCAGGGTAGGGGCGGTGAACGGTATTTTTCTCAGTGCCAGCAACGAGTTGGGCGCTTTTGAATCGGGGATGGCAGCGAGTTGGCTAGGTACGGTGCGGTCGGTGGTGGCAGGTGGGGTACTTTCGTTGGCTATCGTGACGGTGGTTTGGTGGAAATCGAGGGATCTGTTTGAAGTGGATTTGCGGGCGTGAAATTCAAGGAATCAATTTCACAGAAATTTCCACCTCTCATTTTCTAGGAAAGATTTTCCTTCTCCACCAGTATTCTTTCGCAAACGACATGGCTCAGCGTTTCAGCCTTGTGGCTACCGTAACTGACGACCATGGAACCATCAAAAGCCTCGACGGATTGAATCGTCACCTGCACACCCAAGTGCAGTTCCCGGCTGTTCAAATATTTCAAAAAGTCGGAAGAAGTGTGTATCACGGCGGAAAGCACGACCAGCTCCCCTGGGTGGCAGTCGCTCAGTTTCTGGTACGATTTCCATTCCATATTACCCTGTTCATCCGGGATGGGGGAGCCGTGGGGGTCAATTTTAGGGAAGCCGAGCATTTCGTCCATTTTTTGAAAAAATAGCGGCGAGTGCAGGTGTTCTATTTGCTCCGCAACATCGTGGACAGCCTCCCAACCGAAGCCCATTATTTCCACCAAAAACATCTCCGTCAACCGGTGCTTTCGCACGATCAGGCCAGCCGCTTGCCTGCCTTTGTTGGTCAGGCGCAGCGGCTTGTAACTTTCGTACTGCACCAATTCCTTGTCAGCCAGTTTTTTCATCATACTGGTCACGGTGGGCATTTTGATGCCAAGTCGTTCTGAGAGTTCCTTCACGCCAGTCTCGTCAGATTCACCGGCAAGGGCAAACAGGGCTTTCAGGTAATTTTCTTCCGTTGGTGAATTCATCCCACAAAAATAGAAAAAACGGCAAAATAAATTTGTTAGTCTAATCTAACTATATACATTTGCGATTCTAATTTTAAAATTTACCAGCATGAAAAAGTTTCGATTCTTGCCCTTGTTTTTTGCAGCGCTCCTTTTTTTGGTCGCATCCTGCGAAAAATTGGAGCCAGCCGCCCCAGCGGAGGACGAAGTCTTGGACGGGCAGGTGGCCGGCCTGACGATGGAACAAAATGCCTTGTTTTTGGCGGGTGACGTCGCTTTCAACAGCGAGGTTTTCACGAGGGAAGTAGGTTTGGGGCCGCTTTTCGTTGCCACCAGTTGCGGCAGTTGCCACGCTGGGGACGGCAAGGGCACGCCGTTCACGACCTTGGTTCGCTATGGTCAGTCAGCCCCCGGCGAGAACCAGTTCCTCCACCTCGGTGGGCCGCAACTCCAAAACCGGGCATTGCCGGGCTTTGCCCCAGAGCAAATTCCGGCGGGCGCCACTTTTTCAAGTTTCAACCCGCCTGCCGTCACCGGGCTTGGCTTTTTGGAGTTCGTCACCGATGCCGATTTGTTGGCCTTGGCAGACCCAACCGATTCGGACGGCGACGGCATTTCCGGCGTGCCGAACTGGAAGCCGCTGCCCGGCTATATTTTGCCGAAGCCTGACGCCATCGAACAGGATGGCAAGTACATCCACCGTTTCGGAAAAAAAGCGGCAGCCTATAACTTGATGCACCAGACGGTGGGTGCTTACAACCAGGACATGGGCATCGCCTCCAATTTTGAGCCGATGGATGTGTATTCGGGGCTTGAAATTGACCCAGAAGTGTCCAGCCAAACCATCCACAACGTCACGTCCTACCTGCAAATGCTCAAAGCGCCCATCCAGCGGACGCCGGACGCTGCTGGCGTGGTGCTGGGCAAAGCCATTTTTGGGCAAATCGGTTGCGCAAGCTGCCATCAACCTACCCTGAAAACGGGCTACTCACACATCGAGGCCCTGTCGTTCAAGGAATTTCACCCCTACTCGGATATGCTGCTGCACGACATGGGCAGCGAATTGGACGACCATTACACGGAGGGCAGCGCAGAGACCTACGAATGGCGTACCCCTCCGCTTTGGGGCTTGGGCCTGCAACCCAATTCGCAGGGCGGGCAGTATTTTTTGCTCCACGATGGCAGGGCGCACAGTATCCAAGAAGCCATCCTGCTTCATGGCGGCGAAGCCGAAAATAGTAGGTCGCAATTCAACGCCCTATCGGCGTCGGAACAGTCAGCGCTCATTGAATTTCTAAAATCGCTTTGAAAATGAACCGAAAAAAATTCATCAAAACCTGTGGGTTTGCGTGCCTGGGGGGCATGTCGGTTGCGGCACTGCTGCCAGCTTGCAGCCCTTCAAAAGTATTGTCCGCCCCCATCGAGGGGTCGGACTTGGTAGTACCTGTTTCCGCATTTGAAACGCTGGTGAAAGGTGAAAAGCAATTCCGGCCATACCTCGTGGTGCAGAACGAACGGCTCCAATACCCCATCTGCGTCTATCGTTTTGGCGATGCAAACTACACGGCCTTGCTCATGCAATGCACCCACCAGGGTGCCGAATTGCAAGTATTCGGCAGCAAGCTCCAGTGCCCGGCGCATGGCAGCGAATTCACCAACAAGGGCGAGGTGCTGTCTGCACCTGCCGACAAGCCGCTGCGGACCTTTCCTGTTGCGGTGCAAAACCTTCAACTCAAAATTTCTTTGGTATGAAAACAAGCTACTGTTTCTTGGTTCTTTTTTGCCTGGTCAGCTTGCCGTTTGCGCAAGCGCAAATTGACAGCACGCTGCTGCGGAGAGTCTCGATTGACACCCTGAAACCTGCGCTGAGCATGGATGCCGTCTATCAGCGACCCTTCGTCGGGGCTGGTCGGCTGCCTGTTTCCGTGGGCGGCTACGCCGAGGTGAATTGGCAAAAAATGACGACCGACGGCATTTCCGAAGGGCATCAGTTCCAAATGCGTCGCATGACCCTTTTCGTGGCTTCCACCGTCGGCAAGCGAATCAAGTTTTTGAGTGAAACAGAGTTTGAGGAGGGTGGAAAAGAAATTGCCATTGAGTTTGCAGCCCTTGATTTCGAGTTCCACCCCTTGCTCAATTTGCGGGGGGGCATCATCATGAACCCCATCGGCGCATTCAACCAAAACCACGACGGCCCGAAATGGGAGTTCACGGACCGCCCCATTTCTGCTACGCAAATGTTGCCCGCCACCTGGAGCAACGCTGGCTTCGGGCTTTTTGGAAAGCAATATTCCGACCAATGGATGTTCGGCTACGAGGCATACCTGTCAGGTGGTTTCGACAATTCCATCATCGAAAACTCGGAAAACCGGACCTTCCTCCCAGCGGCAAAAGAAAACAGCGAACGATTCGAGGAGAGTGCCAGCGGGACGCCGATGTTCACAGGCAAAATAGCGGTGCGGCACACCAAAATCGGGGAGCTTGGCTTGTCGTACATGGGTGGCATTTACAACCGCTTTGAGGATGACGGCGTCGTTTTGGATGAAAAAAGGCGCTGCGATGTGCTTGCTGTGGACTTCAACACGACGCTGCCCGGCATTCAGACTTTCCTCACCGCCGAATGGGCATGGGTGTTGGTGGATGTGCCCAGAACCTATTCCCAGCAGTTCGGGGAACGGCAGCGGGGCGGATTCTTGGATATGGTTCAGCCCATTCTGAAACGCAAAATGTTCGGCTGGGAAAATGCGGTGCTGAACCTCGCCTGCCGCTTCGAATACGTGGACTGGAACGTGGGTAGTTTCAGGGAAACCGGGGGCAATATTGGCGATGAAATATGGAGCATCGTGCCCGCCCTCAGTTTCAGGCCCTCAACGCAGACGGTTTTGCGGCTAAATTACCGGCATCTTCGGCAAAGGGATATTTTTGGCAATCCCCCGGCCCGGACTGGCGGGTTCAGTTTTGGGATTTCATCCTATTTTTAAAAGAAATTTTTTGGCACAAGGACTTGGATATTGAAAAATTTGGACTGAAATGACCAACGCCGCCAGTTTGAAAATTGGGTGAAACCACCTTCAAATCCAAACCCGAACCCGCTCCACCGTCGCCCCTTTTTTCACATCCCCACTACCTGCCCAAGCACCATCTTCTGCCTCCACCCACTTGTCTTTTCCTTTCAACTTCACCGCATATTTCACCTTGAACTTGGACGCCATCGGGCCGCTGAGCGAGATGGAAACGCCTACCACGGAGCGCCGCTTGTCCGTTGATTCAGCAATGGAACCGTCGCTGCCAATGGCCGTTTCGCCCAGATTTTTCACCATCAATTTGTAAGAAACATGCAGGTCGGGATGGAAGGGTTCGAGGCTAAGTTGCAGCCCCAGGAGGCGTTCTGGCTTCACAAATTCGCCGACGGCAACATCATTCACCAGCGTCGCTTTTTTGGTCTTGTTGAAAATGGCCAAGCCTTTCACCTCAAAATTTGGTGCATCCGACTTGGGCTGCCCAGCGGCGATGGCGTTCTCCACCGCCTTTTTTGCATTTAACCTGCCGAAGCCGTATTTCGGGCTGTGGCCGTTGGAATCATAGCCGCCGTTGGCCTCGTCAATGCGGTCGCAGGAGTTGCGGATGACCGTTTTCACCTGCTCCCAAGTCAGGTCGGGATTGGCAGCGAGCATGAGCGCCACCGTGCCCGCCACGCCGGGGCAGGCACTGGAAGTGCCGCCGAAAGTGGCCGTGTAAAGCCCATCGAGGTCGCCGACGAGGTGCTCGGCGTTGATGCCGCCGCTGTTGTAGCCGTTCTTGCCCGTGCGGTCGGTCGTCCAGATGCCGGGGGTGGTGGGCCGGGTCGGGTTGAGCCGAGGCTCAAAAAAATCGTTGCTGGGAAAGCAGCACCAGACCGCATCGCCGAAGTCGCTATAAACACAGCGGCGTCCGTTGTCGTTGCAGGCAGCCACGGCGATGACCTTCGGGTAGCTGGCGTATTCATCGTATTTCACGTCTTCGTTGCCGTTGCCAGCGGCCCAGGTGATGACGCAGCCCTTGCCGCCCCGCCCCTTTTCTACGGCGTAATCAATGGCGGCCTTGGCGCTGTCAGGGAGGCGGGCTTGTCGGGTGTGAAGCGGGTCGCTGGCACTCCACCAAGCGCCGTCCTCTGGTCCCCAACTGCACGAAATCACGTCGGCGCCGTTGTCTGCCGCCCACTTGAACGCCTTGGCCTCGCTGATGCTGCCGATGCTGCCCAGCCGGATGGGCATGAGTTTCGCCTCCGGCGCTACGCCAGTGGCTTTGCCGTTGCCGCTGGCGGCAGCCACCCCGGCGCAGGCTGTGCCGTGGCGTTCGCTGGCGTTCTTTGGTTTGGCGTCGTCCGAGTTGGCGACTGTGTCCCGTGGGAAGACGACCTTCCCGTCGAATTCCGGGTGCGCCGTGTCCACGCCGTCGTCGAGGATGGCGATGGTGATGCCCTTGCCCCGGCTGAGGTCCCAAGCAGGTTCGACGTTGGCGTGCTGGCTGATGGTGACGCCGTTCACCTGCGTTTCCCGAAGGTGCCACTGCATCGGGTGGAGGGTCTTGAATTTGCGCTCCCGCACCAACTCTGGGTGGCAGGCTTCCACTTCGGGGAGAGCGAGCAGGTTTTGCGCCAGCTCAAAAACGCCAAGCCCCGTGTCCTCTGGCGCTTCCACGAAATAGGAATTCGGGGTGATGCCAAGGTCTTCCTTGACCTTCATCCCGTATTTTTTGATGATTGCTTCGCAAGCGGCATTGGTGAGTTCGGGCTTGAACTGTAGGTACAAGTTGTTGGTGTAAATGACGATGCTGCCCGTTTCAGGGTCTTTCAGCACCCGCCCAGCAAAGCGGACGCCGTCCTCCTGCGAAAGGCTTTTGCGAGCGGCATTGCGCATGGCCGTGGCCGTTTTCTCCTCGGTGGCGATGCAGCGATAGACCATCACGCTGGCCTCCGGGAATGCGGCGATGGGCAACAGGCTGGGCATGATGTCACGAGATTGCGAAGAAAGGGAAAGGGTTTCGAGCGGTGCATCGTCCTCGGTGCGGACGACGACGAGGTCTTTGGCTTCGGC
>JBGSWN010000035.1:0-14419 GCA_041752395.1 Saprospiraceae bacterium
CCCGGCCAGGGCGGCCCCGGCAGGCTGGCGGACTGCCACCAGCTGAACTGCACCGGCTGCAACCCGGCAGGGCCGAACGGCATGACCAACCTGCTGGCGGCGAACGCCATCGCCCTTCAGTTGAGCCTGCGCTACAGCGTGGAGTACAACCATGCCAGCATGGGGGGCATGCTCGGCCAAGGCCTCGGCTGCCTCCAGCTCGACCCGAACATCGTGAAGTGCGACCTGTCCGGCTGCCGCCTGTACCTATTCGACGGGCAGGGCATGGTGCATTTCTTCCCCTACACCCTGGGCGGCCTGGTTGACATGGTGAACTACTACCTCGGCGGCAACGTGGGCTTCCAGGACGGCCCGTCCGGCGTGTACGCCACGGCGCTGAACAATGCGCTGAATGCGGTCACGAACCAGTGGAGCGGGGCGCCTTCGCCGACGGGCTGCGACCCGAACCCGGGCGTGACGGGCAGCCCAGTCGTGGACAAGGCTTTGCCGAAGGTGAAACTGAACCCTGTGGCGGGCGTGAAAGGCGAACTCGTCATGGAGCTTTTCCCGAACCCGACGAGCGGCAGGGTGACGGTGGTGCTGGCTGAGATGGAAACTGCGAAGGCAGTGGAAATTGAACTGTACAACCAGCTAGGGCAGTTGATGCTCCGCAAGGTCCTTGGCGAGGTGACCTACGTCAATGAGCGAGTGGACTTGACCGGAATTGGAAGTGGCCTCTACATCATGAGCATGAAGGTAGGCAGCGAGCGCTTCGAGCGGAAGCTGGTCATCAGCAGGGATTGATTTTGGAAAAAAAAGAGTTTCATAGAGTCGTAGCTGCCAGAAGGCGGCTACGACTTTTTCATTGAAAAAATTTGGTTCAAGTCCCAAGCCCCTGAAATTGCCCCTCCACCACCACGCTCAACGGCATGAAAACCTCCCCATCCCAGGTCCCGAAAACGCCGATAGGCCTGCCGCAACTGAGCGCCACCAGTTTCCAGCCCAAGTCTTCGCCGACTTCGAGCGGGAGTTGCTTGCGCAATGCGTCCACCAGCACGAATTTTTTTTGGTAAAAAAGCGGCACTACTCCTTCCAAAAAGGCTGGAAACCGTCCCAGCCAAGGGTTTTCGCTCAAGGCCCCGGCGTAAGCATCGGCAAAAGCGGTCAACGACGGATGCCCATTGCGGAGCGAAAAAGCCGCCTCACTGTACTCGAATTTTTTCAAAATGGCCCGCTGCGGGTGCGCCGACGGGTAAAAAACCACCTCCGCTTTCAGCACCGTGCCGAGCCGAAAATTTGTCTCGAAAGCTTGACCGCCCCACGAGAAATCGAGCAGCAGTGCGGTTTTTCCAGTGGCTTCGCCAATGAGCCAAATGCGGCGGGCAAGCAGGTTGGCATCGTCGTCTTCGAGGGTTTGGCCAGCCACCAGCCATTGGTCGGTCACGGCTTCGAGGTTTAGGATGTCTTCTTTTTTGAAATTGACGCCAGCGAGCGAGAGCAGGTCGTCTTGGAGCGTTTCGGGCAGCGTCTCTAAGCGCTGAAAAGCCCGCAGTAGTAAGTAAATCTCGCCGAGTTCTGCAAGGATTTTTTCATGCCAATTGGCTTCGTGCATCAGCATCGGCAACTGCCGGATGCGGCGGGCGAGGGTGCCGAGCTTGGCGTCCACCATGCGGGAGGCGAGGTCGTTGAAATAGCTCGTGGCCTGCCCCTCCAGCGTGGCGAGGCCCTGCCGGAAGAGGTCGAAGAGCCAAGATTCGAGTTCGGCGAGGCCAGCGGCCATTTGGAAAATGCGTTTTTCCCGGTTTTGTTTTCGCTTTTCGGCAAGCGCAGATTCTGCTTCGGGGCTGCGGCTGGGAGTGGCGTCAGTGCTGGGTTTTGTGGTTTTTTCGCTGCGTTTTTTCAGCCAATCGGCGAGCCAGTCGGGCGGCGTTTCGACGAGTTGGAAGAGGTGGTTTGCCTTCGAAAAAAGGAGCAGTAGGCCAATGCCGTGCTTGCAGGGCAGCCGCCGAACGGGGCAGGTGCACCGGAAGCCCATTCCCTCGAAATCCACTGCCGTGCGGTAGGGGTCGTTGGGGTCGCCGAGGGTTCCCCAGATGGCCCGACCATTGCCCTCGATGCTGTGCCAACGCTGGGCGTGTGCCACGGACTTGGCCCGCTGCGCCGTGCCTTCATCGGGGGCAAGGGTAAGTATGTGTTCGTAGGTGAGTTCTTGCGGCATGGGGCGAAATTAAGCGATTGAGCGATTGTGTGATTGGGAGATTGTGGTGCGGAATATTTTTTTTGGAAATTGTCCTCGTCAAACCTATTTTTGCCCTAATGCGGCTGACAGGGGTAGAGGTTACTCGTTCCTGTTCTCCATTTACCAAAAAAAAGATACCAACATGGCGATAATGATTACGGATGAATGCATCAATTGCGGCGCTTGCGAACCTGAGTGCCCGAACAATGCCATTTACGAGGGTGGGGTAGAGTGGGCCATTGCCGATGGCACGAGCATCAAAGGCGAATATGCGCTGGAGGATGGCTCGACGACGACTGCTGGGGACAAGCACAAGCCGGTTTCCGATGATTACTACTATATATCTCCCGATAAATGCACGGAGTGCGTGGGCTTTCATGAAGAGCCGCAGTGCGCCGCTGTTTGCCCGGTGGACTGTTGCGTAGATGACCCTGAGCGCCGGGAATCGAAGGAAGCGCTGCTGGCGAGGAAGGAGCGGTTGCATCTTTGAAATTGTGATTGGTGATTGGTAATTAGTGATTGGGAAGTCCCGAAGCACCTCCCAATCACCTTTCACCAATCACCAATCACCATAAAGATTTAGTTTTCATAGCTTTAGATTTTTTGTGGCCCGCCTGGTTTTCCGTGGCGGGTTTTTTTGTTTTGTGAAATATAACATGTCGCCACGCAGCCCATTTTTTTCTTCGCTCCGCAAAAGCTGAATATTCGCTGTACATTTCCAGCCGTTTTTTCACCAAAACAAAATTCATTTAAAATGAGGCATCTGTACACCCTGCTGTTCCTTGCGCTGGCCATTTTTGCGCAAGCTCAAATCACCTTTACCAACCAAACCGACCTGCTCACCAACCCTAGCACCATTCACAGTGGGGTGGCCGTGGGCGTGGCCGATGTGAACGGCGACGGGCTGGATGACATCGTTCGCCTCAACAATGCCGCCCTGCTCAATATCGAGTACCAGTCCCTGCCCAACCAGCCTTTCACCCATTACGAAGCCAGCAGCGGACCCGGCAATGCTTGGGCGATGGTGATTGGTGATGTGAACAACGATGGCAGCAACGATATTTTCGTGGGCGGCTCCTACAACGGGGCCAAGGTGCTGACCAACAATGCGGGGAGCTTCACCACGGTGACACTGCCCAGCTCGGTGGGCCAGCAGTCCGGTGGCCTGTTCGTGCAAGGCTCCAATTTTGCCGACATCAACAACGACGGCTGGCTCGACGTCTTTGCCTGCCACGACGATGCCGCATCCCGAATTTGGGGCAACGATGGCACTGGCAACTTTGCCACCAACAACGATTGGATTGACATGGCCACCGTTCCTGTTTCGGATAATTCTGGCAACTACGGCTCGGTTTGGACTGATTTTGACAACGACCGTGACCTCGATTTGTACATCGCTAAGTGCCGCCAAGGGGTGGACAACCCTGCCGACCCCCGCCGCATCAACGCACTTTTCGTCAACGATGGGCAAAATAATTTTACTGAAAAAGCAGGGGAGGCCGGCCTGAAAATCGGATGGCAATCCTGGACTTCCGACTTTCAGGACATTGACAACGACGGCGACATGGACGCCCTCGTCACCAACCACGACTACCCGCTCCAGCTCCTCGAAAACGATGGCCGGGGGCATTTTACCGACATCGCTGTGGCGGCTGGCGTGGACTTGTACGGCACTTTCATACAAGGCATCATGCGGGATTTCGACAACGATGGTTTTGTGGACATCATCACCACGGGCAATTTCAATACAGGGTCGGCGGCCACCCACCTTTTTCACAATAATGGCAATCAAACTTTTACCCAAATCTCAATCCCGTTTGGCAGCAACAGCATCGGCAGCCTAGCTGCTGGTGACCTTAATAATGATGGATTTCAAGATATTTATGCTTCTTATCCTACCAGTTTCAATAGCCCTGGCAGCATCGCCGATAGGCTTTGGATGAACACCACCAACAACGGCAACCATCACCTTGCCATCAATTTGCAAGGCACGGTGAGCAACCGTATGGGCGTAGGCGCTAGGGTTGAAATCCATGGGGATTGGGGCATCCAAATTCGGGAGGTGCGGGCTGGCGAAAGCTACGGCATTCAGAATTCCCTCACGCAATTTTTTGGGCTGGGAAACAGCACAGAAGTGGAATACATCGTCGTGTACTGGCCATCCGGCATGATGGATGTGGTGAAAGCCCCAGCAATTGACGGCAGCCTGACCATCGTGGAAGGAAGCACATGTTCAATGCCCAGTTTTGCGATAGGCGCAAGCAACCCCGCAGTGCTTTGCCCCGGTGAGTCGTTGACGCTCGAAGCTCCGGCGGGTTACGATTATTTGTGGAGCAATGGCCTCGTGGGCCAAAGTATCACGGTGAACCAGTCCGGGAATTTCAGTGTGGTAATCGTGGATGCTCAAGGATGTGCCGCTGCCTCGGAAGTGCTGTCCGTGCTGGTGAATCCTGATGAAACGCCTACCGCCACACTGATGGGTGAAGCTAAATTTTGCGAAGGTGGCAGTGCCGTAATTACCTCCACGGCATCATCTGGCTATGCTTGGTCAAATGGTGAAACCACCCAGTCCATCACCGTGACACAAACCGGCGATTATGTGGTGACGATTCAGGGTGCCTGCGGCAATTTTGCTTCGCAAACCGTTCACGTGGAAGTGCTGCCAGCGCCGATTCCAACAACAAACAATGTTTCCATTCCAGTGCCGGGCATAGCTACTTTGCAAGCTTCGGGAGAAAACCTGTTTTGGTATGATTCGCCCTCGGCTTTGATAGCGCTGTTCAACGGCCCAAGTTTTGAGACGCCGTATTTGACAGCTGACACTACTTTTTATGTGGAGGATGCACATGCCTTCGGTGGCGGCAATTTCGAGACGGGGATGCTCAGTCAGCAAGGCACCAATTTTTTCAATGACAACGGCTCAAATTGGCAACTGAATTTTGAGGTGTATCAGCCTTTGATGTTAAAGCAAGTCACGATGACCACTGATATGGCAGGAACACGACTGATAGAAGTGCTGGATGCTTCCAATGGTGTGGTAGCTTCCAAGTACGTGGACCTTCCAATCGGCGAAACCGTGGCCGACCTTGATTTTGAAATCCAACCGGGCAGCTATCGCATCACAACCAATAGTGACAATAATACCGCTGTATTAGGTTTTATCAGTCCCCGGCTTTACCGAAGCAATTCAGGTGTGGCCTACCCCTACACCGTGCCAGAAGTCATGTCCATCACCGGTAACGCTGCTGGTGCAGGGTTTTACTACTACTTTTTTGACTGGAAAATCGAGGCAATACCACAGTACTGCATCAGCGAGCGGATTCCTATATCGGTGACAGTGGGGACCAGTGGGGCGCAGGAGCGGCTGTCCTTCGGCAATATTTCGGTGCAGCCGAACCCTTCTTCCGGTCTTTTTACCCTAAAAATGGAAGCGGTGGAAGGTGGAGCGGTCAGCTTGCAAGTCGCTGACCTCGCTGGACGGGTTGTTTTTGGTGAGAAATTCGAGGTGGCGGCCAATATTGCGCAGCAAAAAAAACTCGACCTGACTAGCCTGCCCGCTGGAATGTATTTCTTGAAAATAACCAGCGGCCAGCGGGGTGGGGTGGTGAAAATGGTGGTAGAGTAGGCCTCGTTGTTGGATATTTTGGAAAAAGAAAGGGCTGCGTCAAATATTTGACGCAGCCCTTTCTTTTTCGGTCAGCCAGTAAATTAGGCGACCACTATCCTATTTTGAATAATTTTTTTCAAAAAACGCTTTGTAATCTTCCAACGTTTTGGACTTCAACAGCTCCCTATAATTGTCTTGGGAAATGGGCAGCACATCGTATTTGTACTTGCCCTCATCAAGGAAATCCTTGCGGTTCTTGCGGGCGGTATCGAAGTATTCCATCGCCTCTTTTTTATCGTTGAAACGGCGGATGGCTATGACCGGTTTTTTGCCCTCCCCTTCGCCCAGGTAAATGTTATTCATGCGCAACTTCTGCGGCTTGTGGTACTTTTCGTTGTAGTCAGAGACGATGATTTTGGCATCGTTGAGCACCACCTCACCGTTGAAAACGATGATGACATAGTGCAATTGGTCGTCGGTCACTTTGTAGTCGCCTACTTGACCTTCCCCAAGTGGAAGGTCACGCTGTTGGCCGGGGCCGCTTCCCAAGCTTTCGCCCAGAAGGCGCAGTATTTCCCTTGCCCGAGCAGATTCTGGCTCCACGGGGAACTTGGCGATGACCTCCTTAAGCGCTTCCACATAGGCTTCTTTGCCTTGCAAATTTCCGATGCACATCGCACCGAGCAGTGAAAAGCGGGACATCAGTTTGTTTTGACCACCAAAAAGTTCAGGTACTTTGGCGATGCGGTCGAACGCATTTTGGTAGTCCCGCTGCTCAAAATTCTTGAGTGTCTCGTCATAATAGATGGTCAGTTTGTCCTGTTTTGCCTTTACCTCTTCCGCAAATGTTGGGTCTTTGAGGACTCTGGCATAATTGGAAGTTGGATATTCATCCACAATTTTGTCGAAATAGCGCTGGGCATTGACCATATCGGGCATATCTCGATAGGACAGGTAGAGGTAGTAATAGGCATCCAACTTGTACTGCGTTTCGGGGTAGCGATTGAGCAGTTCTTCGAGTGACTGGGCCGATTTTTTATAGTTCTGGAGGCGGTCACGGTAGAGGGTGCCAAGGTTGAAAAAGGCTGCTTCGATTTCACGGTTTGCCGCACCAATTTTTTCAGGTGTATCGGGGACATCTTTCAATATCTCCTTCACTTCCTCGGCGCTGAGGAGCTTCGTTTCCGTAACTACTGGACTATCTGAATTTTCATCGGCAATGCTGGATTGGTCGGCCCTGCGCCAGTTGTCCTGCAAGCTGCGGCTGCCCCATTTCCTATCAAAATCCCGCTTGCCATCTTTCACGCTCCTATCGTTGTAGGCGAAAAACTTGGAATTCCCAAAATTGACTGGGGCTGCCCCACCTTTTGGAACCGCAGGGGCATTTGGGCCACCATTTTGCTGTTCAGCCTTTTCCTTGATTTTCCGTATTTTTTCTTCGTTTTGAGCTTTGCGAATACTGGTGGCAAGCGCAAGTTGCTCCTCCTCCGTCATATTGCTGATGCGGAGCAGGCTGTCCTGTAGCGAAATAAGATTCAAATTCAAGGCTATGCCAGTGAGGTTTTCGGCGAGGCTGGTCACCCGGCGGTGGCGCTCATCGGCATCGGTCATCACAATCAAGGTACTGTCGTAATAAAGCTTTGCCTTCACGTAGCTTTCTTCGTCAAAATAGAGGTCGGCCAGCAGAAGGTAAGACTCTGCTTTTTGTGAAGGATTGGCGGAACTCTTCGCCAGCGAAAGCTCTAGGTTCTTGATGCCTTCTTTTTTGTCACCAGCTTCAAGGGCAATGGAGGCCAAGGCGAAATAGATTTGGTCTTGGTATTCCTTGTTCTTTTCTTCCTTGAGCATTCGCTCCAATTGGCTCACGGATTCCTGCTTCGATGGGTTCGATTCAGCAAGGTTGAGCGTTGCGGCAAACTCCATTTCATAAGTTGGGTGGTTTTTCAACACCACAGCGTAGGCAGCGTAGGCGGCATCGTCACGCTTGGCCATTTGGTGTATTTGGCCGAGGATGAACGCCAGGCGTGCCTTCATTTGCTTGTCTGCCACTAGGTCAATGGCTGTATTGAGCGGCTCCACGGCCTGGGCATATTTTTTTTGTTTCAGGTAAAAATGGGCCTTAGCTACGGCGGTCTCCCGGCGAACATCATCAAAAGTTCCGGGGCTTTGCTCCAAGTCGTTGAGAATTCGCTCGGCAGTGGTGTAGTTTTCCCGTTCGATGTAGGTGCGTGCCAGCCAGAGCATACCTTCCTGATAAGCCGGGCGGTGCTTCATGAAATAATTTTCTGGATTCGATTGCACCACTTTCTGCTCCAAATCGCCCAAAGTGATGGAACCTGGCGCCGGCATCACCTCTTCCGCTGGTTCTTCTGTTTCCTCTTTAACGGGTTCTTTTTTCTTGTCGGTCTTGTCAGTTGTTTTGTCCCCTGATTTTTTTGGCGCTACTTTTTTGCCTTTTGCCTTCGCTTTTTTGGCTTTTTTGGCGTCCTTCATTTTCTGTTTGCGCTCTTTTTCACGTTCTTTGCGCTTTTTGTCAGCAAGCTTTTGTTTTTCTTTTTTGCTCAACTGGACTTTTTCCTCGCCATCATCCCCACTGTTGGAGACCTTCCCTTTTTTTACGGCCTTTTTGCGCTTTTTTGATTTTTGTAATTTCGCTTCCCGCTTTGCCACTTCCTTTGGGTTGTACTCGGCGGTCAAGAATTCAAAAGATTCCTCAGCGGACTCGAAATCCTGTTTAAGGTATTGTGACTGACCGAGGACGAGGTAACAGTCGTCCGTCCAGTGGCTTACTCGGTGCATGTTCACCACGAGGGATACCTTTTCGGCGGCCTTGTCCATGCTCTCGGCCACGGCTTTTGGGTTGTCGGTTGCCAAATATTTATAAACCGGCAGCACTTTCCGGTAATTTTCCTTGTACTGGCTTTCGAGCTCGGTTTTGCCTTCGGCAACGAGGACAGTGGCATTGTAGTAGCCATTGTAGTGGGCCGTCATATTGTGGTAGCCCCTACCCAGAGCGCTTACATCGCCTTTTTTCTTTTGGGTAACGCAGCTAGAAACAACGAGGAAAACAGCTATTAACAGCAGTGAATTGGTAAACTTTCTCAAGACTTCAGATTTTTATTTAACAAGCAAGTGAAGCAAAATTTGCAGGGAAATGCAGTAAAATTAGCCCACAAAACCGCTTCATTCCTCCTTTCCTATTTTTCCTTTTTTTGTTATTGGTCAATATTTGCGAATTTTACGGGTCTTTTACAGCGGTGTTGCGGATGAAGCCCCTAACGCAGTCACCAAACTAAATAAAGCGCAAATTTATTTTATTCAAAACAACGGTTAACGTCATGGCGGAAGAAATCAAAAAAGAAAGGCGCAGATGGGAGCGGATGAAAGACACCTACCGCCTCGTGATATTCAACAATGACACCTTTGAGGAGGTCAGGTCCTTCAACCTTTCCCCCCTGAACGTCTATGTGATGCTCAGCACGCTTGTTGTTTTGGTTTCTGCTGTTGCCATTGCAGCCATCGTATTTACGCCTATAAAACGACTCATCCCAGGTTACGGCACGGCTAGTACGCACCCCGAAATGGTGAAAATTTACAGAAACATTGACTCACTCGAAATCCTTGTGGAAGCGCAAGAGCGCTACAACATTGGTATGAAAAAACTGCTGACCGCCGATGTCGAATATGCGCCAAAGGAACCGCCTGCAAAAAAAGAGCCGGGCATTTCGCATGAGCCGATTCCGGCCTCCGATGATGATGCAAAGTTAAGGAACGAAGTAGAAATGGCCGAAATCAGGGAAGCCACAGGGGGGAAATCCACTGCTGTCAACCCGGTCAACATCTCCCCACGTGAGGTGCCCTTGGAACAGATGCACTTTTCAACACCCATCGGCGGCTCGATTGTCGCTGGTTTTGAGCCAGACAAAAAACACAACGGGGTGGATGTCGTCGCACCAAAAAACACTCCGGTAAAAGCCGCACTGGATGGCTGGGTCATCTCCTCCGACTGGACGCTGGAAACGGGCAACACCATCGCCATCCAGCATACGAACAACATCGTCACGTTCTACAAGCACAATTCTGTTTTATTGAAAAAAGCGGGGAGCTACGTGCGGGGTGGTGAAGCCATCGCCATCATTGGCAACACAGGCGAACTGACCAGTGGGCCACACCTCCACTTTGAGCTATGGCACCAGGGCAAGCCCGTCAATCCAACAGATTTTGTGGATTTCAAGTAGGGCAGACTTTTACCCAAACAACAGCCTTTCTCCTTTTTTGTCTTCGTAAAACTGCCCGCCATGCCAGGCGAGGTGGCCGCTCACGATGGTGCTTTCCACATTCCCTTTGAAGACATGCCCCTCGAATGGCGACCAACCACACTTATAGTATAGGTTGTTTTTGGTGACTGCCCATTCTTTGTTTAAATCCACCAACACCAAATCTGCCCAATTGCCCTCGTCCAGAAACCCACGTTCTCTGACATGGAAGCAGACAGCCGGGGCGTGGCACATTTTCTCCACTATTTTTTCCAGTGAAATTTTGCCTTGGTGGTAAAATTCCAGCATCACGTTCAATGTATGCTGTACGAGTGGTACCCCAGATGGAGCGTTGAAATATGTCGCTTGCTTCTCGGCCCAAGTGTGCGGGGCATGGTCGGTTGCGATGATGTCGAGCCTATCATCGAGCAGGGCGGGAAACAAGGCGGCCTGATGTTCTGGCCCTTTTACCGCAGGGTTGCACTTGATTTGGTTGCCCAAGCGCTGGTAGTCATTGCTGTTGAAATAGAGATGATGGACGCAGACTTCCGATGTAATCCGTTTTTGCGCCAGTGGAATGTCATTTTGAAAAAGCGCCAACTCGTCCTTGGTGGAAATATGAAGAATGTGAAGGCGGGTATTGTGCTTTTTAGCTAGCTCCATTGCCATCGAAGATGATTTCAAGCATCCTTCAACGCTTCGGATGTCCGGGTGAAATCTGATGGGGATGTCCTCGCCGTATTTTTCCCGATAAACCTGCTCATTTCTCCGAATTGTCGCTTCATCTTCGCAATGTGTGGCAATGAGCATGGGGCATTTTGAGAAAATGCCTTCGAGTGTTCGGACATCGTCCACAAGCATGTTTCCTGTGCTGGAGCCCATGAAAATCTTGATGCCACAGACCGTTTTGGCGTCGGTTTTTAGCACTTCCTCGATATTGTCGTTGGTGGCCCCCATGAAAAACGAGTAGTTGGCCAGCGACTTTGCAGCGGCAGTTTGGTATTTTTCTTCAAGCAAAGCTTGGGTGGTGGCCGTTGGTTTGGTATTCGGCATCTCCATGAAGGAAGTGACACCACCGGCTACCGCAGCTCTTGGCTCAGTGTACAGGTCGGCCTTGTGGGTCAGCCCAGGTTCCCGGAAGTGGACTTGGTCGTCAATGATGCCAGGCAATGCGTGTAAGCCGCTTCCGTCCAGCTCGATGTCTGCTGCCCGGTCAATGATGCCGCCAACTTGTTCGAGCCTATCGTTTCGGATGAAAATGTCTCCACTGGTAGTGAAGCCCCGGTTGACGATTTGCACGTTTTTTATCAGAATTGATTTCATGTCGTATTGATGAATTGTATTGGTACGCAAATATGCGCAATCTCTCGCTATTGCGGGAATTGGTCACGGAATCTTTTTAATACGGGCTATATTTATTGACATATAGACAGATATAGAAAGCTAATTGAAGTCACAAATATAGGTTTCGGATGTAAACGCCATGCTTAGATCGGATAAAAACTCATTTTCTGGAAAGCGTGACAAGGATTTTGGGAAATAATCTGATAAAATGCAAAAAAAATGCAGTCTAAATAATGTTTTATTGTTCGGTGTAAGTGATTGACCGTAAGTGGAAAAATAAATAATAAAAATAAGTTAATGAATTGAATATCAAATAGTTGTGTAAAAAGTAAAAATTGACTGATTTTAAAAAATAAATTGCCTAAGCCCTTGACAAGCATTCGATATGCCCGTAGATTTGTGACGTATTTCAGAAATGACCTCCTCCACAACACAATATTCCCTTCAATTTTCCCCTTGCACAATTTTCCCTCTTTTGTGATTCCCGAATAAAGGCGATTTGACAATTACAATTAATTTTTTCAATCCTCCCCGGAAAGAAGGCTAATTTCCAATGAAACAGATTTCATCAGGCTGTTGATGCTTGGTGTAAACGACCGGAACAACACTAATAACACCATTTTTGGACGAACTTACGCTGAAAAACAAAGACTTGGACAAATCAAAAAACAAAAACACTGACGCACAAAAACATTGAAGAAACAAAGACTTGGACAAATCAAAAAACAAAGACTTGGAGCAACACTAACAAATTTGAACAACACAAAAATTAACTTGTACTAAACACCCACTATTTTTTATTTGACCCTTATTTCGACCACCCAATTCGCCATGCTCATAAAGAATCGAGATTTTGAGCAACACCACCTTATATGTTTAATTTGCACTAAATACCCACTATTAGCAACTATCCTTGAACGAATGACCCTGAGAACCAAAATTTCAATAAAGTGCCATTTATTGGCTATGCATAAACAACAAAAATTTTGAACTAATTTTTTACACCAACCAATTATACCCTAAATGCCATTTGCCCAATAATTTGCTAATCCTAAAGGTCAACAATAAACTAATTTACCACTTAGAACCAAACTCTTAACCCTTCCCCCACTTTTTAAGCACTTTATAGTGCTAATACGAAGCCACCATTTTCTAAAGAACTTGAACTATGAGACATCGCTTACTTACAAGTGCAGTGGTATGGATTGCTATGTTCCAGCTTCACGCCACTACGATTTATGTGAAACAAGGCGGCACCGGCGCAGGTAATTCTTGGACTGAGGCGACAGGCGACCTTAATTCGGCGCTTTTTGTAGCCCAACCTGGTGACCAGGTATGGGTAGCCAAAGGTTCCTATTACCCAACCTCGCAAAACGATAGAAGGATAACTTTCGCAATACCTTCTGGAGTAAAGGTTTATGGTGGATTCAATGGCAATGAAACCAATGCCGGGCAGCGCAATTCAAATACTCAGAAAACCATTCTGAGTGGAAATATCGGTTCTAAAACCGATAATTCCGATAATTCCTATACCGTTGTTTTTATAAAAAATGCAGATGATAATACCGTTCTTGATGGTTTTATCATATCAGATGGCAATGCAGATGGTGCTGGCCCAAGTGCTGACAAAGACCGCTGCGGAGCTGGAATGTATATAGACGGTTCAGGAGCAGGGAACACCTCAAGTCCAACAATTCAAAACTGCATTTTCCAGAATAATTTCGCTAGGGATGGTGGGGCTGTCTATGTGAACGGTCGTGGCGGCATATGTAATCCAGCCTTTGTTAACTGTGATTTTCATAATAACCGGGTTGACTTGGACGGTGGTGCAATATTTAATGACGGTCGCCATGGTGGTTTTGCCAATTCGACTTTCAAAGATTGCCAATTCAGTAACAACCAAGCTAATTATGGTGGCGCCCTTTGTAACTATGGCGGCAAGGGACAATGCAATCCAATTTTAAAGAATTGTGTTTTCCGAAGCAATGAAGCATTTCTTCGGGGCGGTGCCATCTTCAATATGGATGTAGAAGGAGAAGCGAAACCAATAGTGAATGATTGTCAATTTGTTGATAATCAGGCGGTTGCAGGTGAAAGTATGTACACTTTTAGCAAGCCAGAGCCCAAACAAAAAACCGAATCGGTGAAGTTGAAAATGAACTGAACAGCCGTTTAAATCATTCTAAAACTAAACACCAAATACAATGAGAGAGCGTGTGTCTATTATACAGAGGTTGGTGGTAATTTTTTGCCACCAGCTTTCTTTTCAAACAACGAACAACTCCGGGTTATGCATGAGAAGTTTTTTGTTAGTAGACATATCATTATAGTTTTATTGGCTCACAAGGAGGCCAATCCCAATACCACAAGAATTATAGCCATGGGAAATAGTTTGGAACTGGGCTGGGGATATTGACCAGGATTACTGGCAATATCCCTATGACCAGATTCTCTTTCGAAATGGCTCAAAAAAAATTATTATTATGGTTTGAACATATCCAAATTTACTCCTCTGCTTGAAACAGTAATGCAGTGGTAGCCATGAAATTGTATTATTGACTCCTACTAAAAAATACAAGAGCTACCAAAAGGGATTGATGAGGCTTGAAACAAACAACTAAAGAACGGACCGCTCTACCCCCTTTTTTTTGAATTAAAAGAGCTTTATGATATACGGGTTTTTTCATGCTGATTTATTTATGATGACACACATCACGAAATACTAATCGTAGGAAGATACGTGATGTTTGATTCTCGCAGGTCTCTGTTCCGGGCAACCGGAAGGAGACCTTTTTTTATCGCCGTTTTTTCGTTCCTTTGACCAGAAATAAAGCTTCCATGATTCCTTCCGACAGGGTGCGGCTTTGATTTGATGTAAAATCATAGGCCATTATTATCCAATTTTTCCCAGAACTGTTGCCATCTCCCGTTTGTGCAAATAAGCCCCCTGAGCAATAGCATGTGTTGGACAGGCTCATGGTTCCACCGCATGCC
>JBGSWN010000036.1:0-29466 GCA_041752395.1 Saprospiraceae bacterium
ATGCGGCACCTTTTGAACAAAAATATCAGCACCAAACCCCAGCCATGGCTCAAAAACTGATTGATAAACCCCTGACTATCAAAGAACTACTGTTATGGAGACCACAAATATTGCCATGACTTAATCGTTCAGTATCCAAAAAATGAATTCCGCACAATTATATTCGCATAGAACTAAAGTTTTCATTCTCTGTTTTCTTCCAGAATAAGCCAAAACGCTTTGCGGAAATTGGTGACAAAATCAATTTTTGGATAAATTTTCGGCCTAGTTCAAGCAGATTTTTGAAAAAATCGCCCTTCAAAAACGCCCAAGTATTCAATTCTGGTGAATAAAAATAAGCCACTTTCCAAGCAGGGATTCGATTTTGAAATCTTCCATCATGTGGATGATTTGCCTGCCAATTGGATGTTGGCCGCCCCCAAAGAAAATGGATTTTTACACCCACCCTACTTGAGTGCCTTGGAAGCTGGTCCACCCAACGGCATGAAGTTTTCCTATTTGATTTTCTACAAAAATGATGCGCCAATTGGCGTTGCGTACTGCCAGATTACCCCTTTCAGCGTTGGTGACAGCGTTCAGTCCGTGGACGAAAAGGACAAATACCCTTGCCTCGTTCGGGCGTTTGGAAGGATTGTTCGGAACTTGGTTGCTGGTAAAAACCGGAACCTATTGGTTTGTGGAAATCTGCTCCTAACCGGCGAACATGGTTTTTACTTTCCAAATTCAATTGATAAAGTCACCGCATTTGACATCTTGGAGGAAGCCCTCATCATCACGCAAAATGAGTTGGAGGAAAGGCAAATCAATATTGATGGGATTTTCATCAAAGATATTGCCGAGGAACACCGTGCGCCCGTTAAGGTGCTGGTTGACCGGAAATTTCGGGAGTTTACTTTCCACCCGAATATGGTCTTGGGAATGCGAGAAAACTGGCACTCCTTTGATGATTACATGAACGATATTTCGTCAAAATACAAGGTTCGGGCTAGGAAAACGTTTAAGTCTTTAGAAGGTATTGAAAAGCGGGAACTAACTGATAGTCAAATATTTAGCGTACAAGACAGGCTTTTTGAACTCTACAAATCAGTGGTTGACAATCAGGATTTCAACATGGTAGCACTCAACGAAGAATATTTGCCGAATCTGAAACGAATGCTAGGGGACCAGTTCAGGGTTTTCGGTTATTTTTTGGAAGAAAAGCTGATTGGTTATTTCACTACCATCAGGAATCATCAAGAATTAGAAGCGCATTTTTTAGGCTTTGAACCAGAATTGAATCGGCAATACCATATCTACCACAACATGCTTTTTGATATTCTGAAAATGGGCATTGAATATGGTGTGAAACAAGTGGTTTATGCCCGCACGGCAATGGAAATCAAGAGCACATTGGGCGCTGAGGCACATCAGATGCTCTGCTACATACGAGCTAGTAACCGCCTGACCAACAAGGTTTTGCCCCCAATCGTCGAATATTTGAAACCTTCAACAGACTGGGTAGCCCGAAATCCATTCAAAGACGCCTGAAGCTGCCCAACCTAATCTTTCACGACCAACATCACCTTGTTTTTCTTGCCATTTTCCAACATGATGTACTTGCCGTGGAGCAGTGATTCATGGTTGATGATTATTTCAAAATTGGTTATCTTTTCTTTGTTAACCGAGACTGCCTGACCTTGAATTGCCCGCTTCGCCTCCGCCTTTGATGGCAGCATATTCGTCACTTCGGACATCAACTCGATGATGCCGACACCGTTTGACAATACAGCTTTTGGCACCTCAAAACTTGGTATTTCCCCCGCAACAGTCTCAAGGTCTTTTTCTCCCAATTCAAACAAAGTTTCCTTTCCAGCCTTTTTGTTAAACAGCAGTTCAGAAACGTTCAAGACTGACTTGAAAACCGGTTCTGAGTGAATTCGAACAGTCAATTCTTCTGCCAGAATTCGCTTTAACGCCGCCGGATTGCTCGCATATTCCGCCTCCTGTGCTTCCACTTCTTCCCTTGTTTTTAGGGTAAAATAGCGGGTCAATTTTGGCAAATCCTTGTCATCTGCATTTATCCAAAACTGGTAGAACTTGTATGGCGATGTGTAATTGGGGTCGAGCCAAATATTGCCATCCTCTGACTTGCCGAACTTCTTCCCATCCGATTTTGTGAGCAGCGGGGTGGTAATGGCGTGGGCTTTTTCAGAAAGATTCCTTCGGATAAATTCAGTGCCGGAAGTAATGTTCCCCCATTGGTCGCTACCTCCCATTTGAAGACTGCAACCATGCTCTTTGTAGAGGCATTGAAAGTCGTATGCTTGAAGCAATTGGTAGCTAAATTCGGTGAAAGAAATGCCGCTTTCGAGGCGGTTTTGTACACTGTCTTTGGAGAGCATATAGTTGACTGTCAGCGTTTTACCTACATCCCGTAGGAACGACAGCACGTCCATGTTTTTGTAAAAATCAAAATTGTTGCGAAGTATCGCTTGGTTGCCTTTTTCGCCAAATTCGAGCAGCCGCATCATGTGCTCCTTTTGGCGGTTGAGGTTGTTGTCAAGTTCATCAAGGGATTTCAGTTCCCGCTCCTTGTCCTTGCCGGAAGGGTCGCCTACCCTACCCGTTGCGCCCCCCATCAAAACGATTGGGCGATGGCCAGAACGCTGAAACAAGGTCAAAATCATGATTTGGACGTAATTGCCAATACCGAGCGCAGGTGCTGTTGGGTCAAAACCGATGTAGCCCGTCCTCATGCCAGCATTTAGGTATTCTTCGGCGCCTTCGGTTGATTGATGAAACATATTGCGCCAGCGCAATTCTTCTATAAAATTCATGATTTGAAAATTAAATGATCGCTGAGTTTTTCGTTTGAGGGGGCAAAAATAGCCAAGTAACACTAAGATTTGCCATGCTGCTAAATTTAAGGGGTTGGGAGCTTTGGCAAAAAAGCCGGAACAATCACCAATTCAAATATCTTTGCCGACATGAACCTACCGTATTTCATCGCCAAAAAAGTCGCTTTAAACAATCGCCAATCGTTCACTGGCCTGATTGTACGAATTGCCATTGTAGCTGTGGCGCTCAGTTTGGCGGTGATGATTATTTCAACAGCGGTAATTTCAGGGTTCAAACACCAGATTGGGGAAAAGATATTTGGTTTTTGGGGGCATATCCACATTACCAGCACCCAAATCAACCGCACCACTGGCGAATCGGTTCCAATCAGCATCAATCAACCTTTTTACCCCAGTCTAGACACATTGGGGCCAATTGATTACACGGAAAACAAGGAAATACTTGGGTGGGAATTGCCGTGGCAATCAGCAGGCAAAACCAAAGGGGGCATCCGCCACATTCAGGTTTTTGCCTTGAAACCAGGCATCATTAAGACCAAAAAGGAGATTGAGGGCATCATTCTGAAAGGCATTGGAAAGGATTTCGATTGGTCTTTTTTCGATAAATTCTTGGTAGAAGGCAAGCGCTTGGAACTGCCTGACAGCGTGCAGGACGGCATTGTTTTATCAAAACAAACGGCTACTCGTTTGGAGCTTGGCGTTGGTGACAAATTCATTTTCTACTACGTGCGGGAAGGGAACTCATTGGCGAAAAGGTTCACCGTTACTGGACTTTACAAGACTGGCTTGGAAGAATATGACCGGAAATTTGCCTTGGTGGACATTCGCAACGTACAGGGTTTACTAGATTGGGCACCTGACATGGTAGGCGGTTTTGAAGTGTCTGTGGAAAACCTTTCGGACATGGAAGATTTTTCGGACTATATTTACATGGAGGTTCTACCCGCCGAGCTTTACTGCGAAAGCATTCGTAAAAAATACCCCGCCATCTTTGATTGGTTGGCCTTGCAGGACATCAATGAAGTTGTGATTTTGGCTTTGATGTTGGTCGTAGGCCTGATAAATATGGTCACGGCCTTGATGATTTTGATTTTAGAAAGAACCAATATGATTGGTGTACTGAAATCTTTGGGCCAAACCGATTGGAGCATTCGAAAAGTATTTTTGTACAACGCTGCCTATATCATTTTGCTTGGCTTATTTTTTGGCAATTTGGCAGGAATTGGTTTTTGCTATCTCCAAGAGAAATTTGGCATCATTAAGCTTTCCGAAGAAAACTATTATCTCTCCGTTGCACCAATTGAATTGAATTTGTTCAGCATTTTGGTGCTTAACCTAGCTGCCCTCCTTGTTATTCTGCTATTCTTGATATTTCCCTCCTGGCTGGTCACTCGAATCAGTCCTGTAAAAGCTATCCGTTTTAAGTAGTTTCTAACAATTTTCCGCCATTTGGAACGAGTTCAGCGTTTTAAATGTTACGTGGCTTGACAATTGCATTATTTAATGGCCATAATCCAAGGAACTGCCAAATTATTTGATAAATTTGCCAGTACACTTAGAAACTGTTTTAACAAAATTCACTTCCCATGGAAAATTGGAGAAAACTGAATGGGCAACCAATTTCAGTACCCATCAAAGAAGCCGTTGAGGAAACCATTATTCGTGAAACTGAAGCAGGGCATCGCTTAAAAATCTGCATTGGTTCAGATTCTCAAGTTCGGAGCGGAATTGTTGAATTTGCCACTGTTATTGTCTTTTTAAGAGAAAAAAAAGGCGGTTTCATGTTCATCAACAATTCACGGACGCTAAGGACAATGAGCTTAAAAGAACGGATGATAATGGAGGTTGCGAAGTCCGTTGACATTGCATACAACCTATGCAACCTACTCGATTTCTACCATGTCGAGCTTGAAGTTCATGCTGACATCAACACTGACCCGGCATTTCAATCCAACACAGCTTTGAAGGAAGCAATGGGTTATATCCTGAGCATGGGATTTGTTTTTAAGGCAAAACCAGATGCTTTTGCAAGCTCCTCTTGTGCTGATAAAGTTGTATGATTTTCCGAGGAATGTACACCTCAATCGTTTGAGCTGTACATACGTGCTTTTTTTTGGGTGTTTTTACGTAATTCACAAATCAAACAAATAGATTACAAAAATTATACTATTTGCTTTATGCTTTGTGGTGAATATTTTGAACATTTGCCCTTATAAAGCTGCAAAAGCAACAAATTGAAGTAATTGCGGTTTTTATTTGAGAAAGTTTTAAGCTGGAATAGTAACAACAACAAAAATCAGAGTAACGTGCTTTACAAAATCAAACTCAAAAATGCAGACGATAACGTCTTGCTTGATGCCGAGGTATATGAATGGTTGACATCTGACCCTTATTTGGCAAAAGTTGACTTCCTCAACAACCTTCGCAAACATTCAAGTGGCTGTGCTGTTTTTCAAAAAACATGGAAGAAAAGCGACGGCAGCTTCAAAACTGAAACCTTGTACCTCCACAAGGTTATTGCAGAGAAATTTTTGATTGCCACCAAGTCCAAAACTGACAATTTGGTTGGTGCCAAAAACAACAACAAACTTGATTGCAGACTTGAAAACATCGTTTACCGCTCCAGGGCAGTAGCCAGTCGAAAGCGCAAAACAAGCAGCAAAACCGGTTACACTGGTGTTTACCAAGAAAATCATCGCTATCGTGCAGTGATTTCCTTGAACGGCAAATCCATGCACATCGGCATGTTTGACACGCCAGAAGAGGCAGCGCTTGCCTACAATCGCAAGTCCAAGGAATATTACGGAGATACCGGGAAGCTCAATGTCATCAAACGCCAAAAAGGAGATGGCAGCTTCGAAGAATTTACCGTTTAATCAAATCCAATCGGTCAAACATTTACAAAAAGGATAAGTCAAATCAATGTCATTGGTTTGACTTATTTTTTTGCGAAAATTCATCCCACAAAGTCATGAAAGGGTTTTGTTTTGTACTCCTCCGCTTAAAAAAATCACCTCATTTCACATCAACCGAGAATTAACTGCTTGAATTTCGGCCTTCCTGCTTTTCTTTGCACCCGCAATACCGCCACATTTTTGTAAATTAAATTCTTCAAATGGGTTGGTTCAAGAGATTGAAAGACGGCATTCAAACTGCCACTAAATACAAAAAGGAGACACCGGACGGACTCTGGTACAAGTGCAAGCAATGCAATGAAATGAGTACCATGAAGGAGGTTCGCTCCAATTTTTTCAAGTGCCCAAAATGTGACTATCATATTCGCATTGGTTCGCACGATTATTTCGATTTGATTTTTGAAGAGAAGTACGAAATCTTTTTTGACGATTTGATTTCGAAGGATCACTTGAATTTTGTTGACCTAAAACCTTATACTAAAAGACTTCAGGAGGAACATGCCAAAACTGGGCTGACAGATGCAATTTCTGTAGCCGTTGGGCAGATTGAAGGCAGAAATCTTGTGGTGGCTGCCATGGATTTTACATTTATCGGGGGGTCCATGGGTTCTGTGGTGGGTGAAAAAATAGCACGGGCCATCAATAAGAGCATCGAACTCCACTGCCCTTTTCTCATTATTTCAAAATCTGGTGGAGCAAGGATGATGGAGTCCGCATTTTCGCTCATGCAAATGGGCAAAACCTCCGCCAAATTGACCCAACTTTCCAAGGCGGGTCTCCCCTATTTCTCCTTGATGACCGACCCAACAACCGGTGGTGTCACAGCCTCTTTCGCTATGTTAGGCGACATGAACTTTGCAGAACCCAACGCCTTGATTGGTTTTGCAGGGCCAAGGGTAATCAAAGAAACCATCAAACGGGATCTGCCAGAAGGATTTCAAACTTCAGAGTTCCTCATGGACCACGGATTTCTCGATTTCATTATCAATAGAAAAGACCTTCGTCAAAGGCTTTCTGTTTTGCTTGAAATGTTCGATAACAAAGCAAAAAAGACTACCAAAAAGCAAAAAGAAAGAGCCTGATTTTATTGTCATTTTTATCCTTTCTTCAATTGAAATTCATCGCCGAAAAGGTTGGTAACCACCGCATTTTTACTACTTTTGCACCGCTTTCGAATCAAACTTTTTGAAACACCAAATCCATAAAAATTTTTGATGAATACAGGACAAAGAATTATCCCTATCAATATTGAGGATGAAATGAAAACCGCATACATCGATTATTCGATGTCGGTTATCGTTTCCCGTGCGCTACCAGATGTGAGGGACGGATTGAAGCCAGTGCACCGGAGAGTTTTGTACGGGATGAACGAACTTGGCCTTTCCTACAACAAAGCACATAAAAAGTCTGCCCGTATCGTCGGTGAGGTGCTGGGTAAGTACCACCCACACGGTGACTCGTCTGTTTATGACACCATGGTCAGGATGGCACAGGACTGGTCGCTCCGCTATCCGCTCGTTGATGGCCAAGGCAACTTCGGCTCAATGGACGGTGACAGCCCGGCGGCCATGCGTTACACGGAGGCCCGGATGCGCAGGATTACCGATGAAATACTCGCGGACATTGAGAAAGACACCGTTGATTTTGCGCTCAATTTTGACGACACGCTCGAAGAGCCTACCGTCATGCCAACCCGCATTCCTAACCTCTTGATAAATGGAGCGTCGGGTATTGCTGTGGGTATGGCCACCAACATGATGCCCCACAACCTCAGCGAGGTGGTGGATGGTGTCATGGCCACCATTGACAATCCAGAAATCACGATTGATGAGCTTTGCACCCATATCAAAGCGCCTGATTTTCCAACAGGGGGCATCATTCATGGTTACTCTGGGGTAAAAGAGGCATTTGAAACAGGCCGTGGCAGGGTTGTACTTCGTGGCCGTGCCGATATTGAAACGGCTGCAAACGGCAAAGAAACCATCATCATCACAGAAATACCTTACCAGGTAAACAAGGCGATGTTGGTCGCAAAAATTGCAGAACTGGCCAACGAGAAAAAAATCGAAGGAATCAGTGATGTACGTGATGAAAGCGACCGGACAGGGCTCCGGGTCGTCATTGAAGTGAAAAGGGATGCAATGGCGAGTATCGTGCTCAATTTCTTGTACAAACTCACCCCGCTTCAGTCTTCGTATGGTGTAAACAATGTGGCCTTGGTTCATGGTCGCCCGATGACCTTAAACGTCAAGCAAATGATTGTTGAGTTCATCGCTTTCCGTTTGGAGGTGATTGTACGCCGCACTAAATATGACCTTCGTAAAGCAGAAGAAAAGGCACACATCCTTGAGGGTTTGTTGATTGCGCTTGACCATTTGGATGAGGTAATCGCTCTGATTCGCAAGTCAGCCACGGTAGATGAAGCAAGAGAGGGACTGATGTCAACTTTTGCCCTATCCGAAATTCAAGCTAGGGCCATTCTTGAGATGCGTCTTTCTAGGCTTACTGGGCTTGAAAGGGATAAAGTGCGCAAGGAATACGAGGAAACATTGGAACTCATTGCGAAATACAAAGCAATCCTCGCCGATGAGGGAATTCGCCGTCAAATCATCAAGGATGAATTGACCGAGATAAAGGAAAGGTTTGGTGACGCACGTCGCACTGAAATCTCCTACGACGAAGGCGAAATCAACATGGAGGATTTCATTGCAGATGAAAATGTAGTGGTTACGATTTCCCATGCTGGATACATCAAGCGGACTGCAGTTTCGGAATACCGCACCCAGACTAGGGGTGGTCGAGGTGCAAGGGGCAGTAAGACAAAAGACGAAGATTTCATCGAACATATGTTTGTGGCCAGTAACCACAATTACCTCATGTTTTTCACAGAACAAGGCAAATGTTACTGGATGCGGGTTTATGAAATTCCAGAAGGCACCAAGAATTCAGGTGGCCGTTTTATCCAAAACGTGTTGGCTATTGCCGCAAATGATAAAGTGAAAGCCTACATCATCGTTCAAAATTTGAACGACCAGGAATTTTTGGACAACAACTACATCCTTTTCTGCACAAAACAAGGGCAAGTCAAGAAAACATTGGTGGAAGCCTATTCTCGCCCAAGGGAGGGAGGAATCATTGCCATCAGTATTAATGAAGGCGACCAATTGCTGGAAGCAAAATTGACGAATGGCAACAACGAAGTTTTCATAGCTTCAAAAGCTGGTAACGCCATCCACTTCATGGAGAAAAACGTTCGCCCGATGGGCAGGAACACGGCAGGTGTGAACGGTCTAACTTTGGAAGATGAAAACGATGCAGTTGTTGGCATGGCCATCGTTGAGCCGAACGACCTTTCCCATACCATCCTCACAATTTCAGAAAAAGGAACGGGCAAGCGAACTTTAGCAAACGACTACCGCCTTACCAACAGAGGTGGAAAGGGTGTTAAAACCATGGAGATTACGGAGAAAACAGGTGACGTAATTGCCATCAAAGCGGTAGCAGAGGATGAGGACTTGATGATTACGACCAAGTCAGGCATCGTGATTCGGATGCTGGTAAGTGATATCCGGGTAATGGGACGTGCTACACAAGGAGTCCGAGTAATTCGAGTTGATGGTGACGATGAAATCGCCGATGTAACCGTTGTTCCTCATGAGGAGGAGGTGGAAATAGAAGCTACAGTTGAAGGTGTGGAAGGCCAGATTGAAGCGCCAACCGAACCAGAAAACAATACACCACCAACCAACGATGAAATTGAAAATTGAGTCTATTGAGAGGACTTTCTTAGATTTTATTGGAATCTTAACAATTCAATTCATGCCATTTAGTGCATTTTTTCGTCAATGATGTGTTTCAAAACATTCTCAATTTTGAAAACATTAGGAACGAGAACATTAAATTAAATTAACATCAACATGAAAAAAGTTGTATTCGGCCTCTTGGCCACATTTCTATTCACAAATTTTCTAACAGCCCAAGACGACCCAGAAAAGGCACTTGGAAAAGCAGACAAAGCTTTGGCTGCTTATGCTCAAAACTTGGATCCAACTACCAATGAGGGTAAACTTAAAGAAGCAGTTGAGTTGATTGACTTTGCTTCAGCAGCTGATATCAACAAGGGAAAAGTTAGGACCTGGCTGACCAAAGGCGAAATCTACAACGCCTTGGCCGACCGTGACCTCACAAACATGATTAAAAACCCAGATTTTGCTCCGCAATATCCAGATGCGCCCGTTGTGGCTGCCCAATCTTATCTAAAAGCAGCGGAAATTGCTACAAAAAAATATGAAACCAAAGAGGCCGTAAAAGGCATGATGGAAGCGGCAGGCAAGCTGAACAATATTGGTAACAGCCAAATCAAACACGCGGATTACGCAGGTGCCTTCAAATCACTTGAAATGGTGATAAAGGTAAACGACGCTGCAAAGAAAAATGGTGGTGAACCAGTGATTGCGGATACCGACTTGCCTAATCACAAATATGTAGTAGCATATTGCGCTGCTGCTGCCGGTAATAAAGAAGCTGCTGGAAATCTTTTCAAGGAACTTTATGATGCAGATAGTGGTGAGGCTGCTGTTTACGCTCAATATTTTGATTACTTGTACCAGAGTGGCAAAAAGGAGGAGGCTTGGAAAGTATTTGACAAAGGCCAATCCAAATTCCCAACCAGCACTGAGATTTTGTTTGCGGGCATCAATGCCAAAATAGCTGAAAAAGACTACGAAGCATTGAAAAATATGCTCAACAAAGCTATTGAAGCTGAACCCGATAATCCTTCAATTTACTCAGCATTGGGCAATGTTTACATGAGCCTTTTCAATGATGAATATGCCAAGGACAACAACTCTGAGGTTGCCAAAGGTTATTTTGACGAGGCACTCAAGTACTTTAACAAAGCCATTAGCATTGATGCAAATCAGTTTGACGCAATTTACAGCATCGGATCTTTGTACTTCAATAAAGCCGTGGAGCTCATCAAAGTAGCGAACAGCCTGCCTCCTGGCAAAGATGGTCAAAAAAAGTATGACTCATTAACTACTGAGTCAAAAGACTTGATGACAAAAGCTTTGCCTTATTTCCAAAAAACGGAAGCCATGCAGGCAAGTGACATCAACACGTTGATAGCCTTATCCGAAATCTATGCTCGTATGAATGATTTTGAGAAATCAGGAGAATTCAAAAAGCGCTTGGAAAAAGTTCGGGGTGGCGAAAACCTAACTGAGTCTTATTTTAAGAAGTAATCTTGGTGAAAATTAATCAAGCTGAGGGCAGAAGCGAATTTATCGCTTCTGCCCTATTTTTTTGTAGAAAGTCCTGGAAAAGCCATTTGCCTCAAGTATTAATTGACATTTTGACGAAATTTGTAAACAAATAAGTTTCAAATCCTATATTTGCAGTTCCTCACACCACCCTAAGTGTTTTATTGCTACTTAAGAGCCAACTTTCGTTCCACTACTATTTTCCACCCATTTACAAAATTTGCTGCCGCAATAATTACAGTTCACTCGATTCGGTACGGTTATTGCGCCTGATTACTAAGCTGTTACGCTTGGTAATTAGATAAATGTCTGAGAGAAACTACACAGGGAGGCAAAATACTATTACTCGTTTTATCTTCGGGAAAGATGAAAGCACTGGCGCTTATTTAGTGTTGCCAGCCATTCCCGATGTATTCAAGCAGCTATGTCTAAAAAGTACCCTCATTTCAAGCAATTGCATTCCCGAGATTGTGGGATTGTCTGCCTTCGGATGATTGCCCAATTTTATGGTAAGTTTTTCACCACCGAACAACTTCGCCCGCTGGCCTTCCAAAAAGCCGAGGGGGTCAGCCTGCTGAATGTCAGTGAAGCCTCAGAACAAATCGGAATGCACACGGTTGGTGCTAAATTGACTTACAACCGCCTTATTGACGACATCCCCTTGCCTGGTATTGCACATTGGAAAGAGAATCATTTCGTCGTCGTTTACGAAGCAGACCAGCGTCAGGTAACAATAGGCGACCCAGATGCCGAACAACTCGCTACCATTTCAAGCCAAGAATTTATACAAGGTTGGATAGGACCAAATGCTGGCTATGAACAAGAAGGTGTCATTTTGCTGATGGAGCCCACCGCTAGTTTCTTTACCAGTGAAAATAAACCAACCGATCGGAACAAGACATTTTTCCTGTGGGATAATCTGAAAGGGTACAAGAAATTATTGGGTTTTCTCGCCGCAGCAATCTTCGTTGGTGCGCTGCTGGCAGTCACTTTTCCATTCATCATCCAACTCATTGTTGATGAAAGTATCGAACAGCAAAATGCAGACCTTTTGCCTAAAGTGCTGTTGGCTTGGGTCGTGCTTTTTATCAGCCAAATCGGTTTGGACTTTATCCGAAGATTCCTGCTTTTTCATATTGGTGCTAAACTGAACATCAAACTCCTGACCGATTTCATCATTCGGGTGCTTCAATTGCCAGCCACTTTTTTCCAGTCAAGGATGACGGATGATGTAATGCAGACGCTGTACGACAACCCCAGGGTACAACGATTTTTCACAAAGGACGCCATCTCCGTCTTTTATGCATCCATTTCCATTCTTTTCTTCATGCTAGCCTTGCTGGCTTTCAGCCGAAAAATATTTCTTACCGTTGCGGGTTTCGCTGTTTTGCAGTGGCTGTTCGTGCGTTTTTTCATAAAAAAAAGAAAAGCACTGAACTACAACCGCCACAAATTCGGGGCCGAACGTTACAGCCGACTGACCGACCTAATTCGAGGAATCCGGGACATCAAACTGTCCAATGCAGAACAGACCCAACGCTGGGCTTGGGAGCGCTCCGAAGCCCAACTCTACAAGGTTGGTCGCTCCTACTCGCTATCCGATGAACTATCCATTCAAATCCCATTTTCATTGGGTGAGCTTCGCAATATCCTAGTCATTTATTTTGCAGCGATTGCCGTCATTGAAGGGAGCATGTCCATCGGCGTGATGGTAGCCACCTTGTTCATTTTAACCCAATTAACAAGTCCAATCCGCCAGTTGATTGAGTTCTTCTTGAGCTGGCAAGAAGCCAAATTGGGGTTGGAACGGATGAATGAAGTCTTCCATTACGACAAAGAACTTAAAGGCGAAAAAATAGACATGCTCCCCAAAGATGGCATTCTGGAAGGTGAAAACATTTCATTCCGTTATGAAGGCGAGCATTCACCTTGGGTGCTCCGCAACTTGGATTTTTATATTCCGAAGGGGAAAACCACCGCTGTGGTGGGCCCTAACGGCAGTGGGAAATCAACGATGCTGGACTTAATGACCACCTTTTTGCAACCGCAAGAAGGCATTTTGAAATTTGGCCAAATCCGGCTTTCTGATTACCAAACTTCAACTTGGTTGGGGCATTGCGGCGTGGTAACTCAAAACGGCCATCTATTTTTCGACACCATCGCCAGAAACATCGTATTGGGCGAGGAATCCATTGATAGCAAAAGGATGATAGAGGCAGCGAAAATTGCCAATATTTTGCCCTTTCTCGAACGGCTTCAAAATGGTTTTTACACCATGGTAGGGGAAGGTGGGGTTGGTTTGAGCAAAGCGCAGCGACAAGGTATTCTAATTGCTCGGGCCATTTACAAACAGCCGCAGATTCTGCTTTTAGATGAAGCCACCAACGACCTCGACGCCCAAAACGAAGCCATCGTCTTGAGCCGGATTGAAGAAGCTTTTAAGGGTAAAACCGTGGTCATCTTCACCAGTCGAATCAATTTACCCTTTCGAATTGACAATGTAGTTCCGTTAGCTCCACCGAGGTCAAATAATGAAAATCGCTCTTTATTGGCAGGTTCACGGGGCGGCAATGGCAATGTTTTGCCTGACAATTTCGAAGAAGTGCTGCAAATTGACTGAGCCAGGCATTGGTTTTATTGAAAACAAAAAGCAAAATGAAAGAGGACAATATTGAATATCTGAGTGGAGAAGTAAAGGAAATACTGGCCTCCCCACCAGCTTCGGTAGCTACAATAGGCACCATTATTTTCGTGAGCGTGGTTTTCCTAATAGCTGGAGTCGGCTACTTTTTTAAATATCCTGAAATCGTGACCGGGGAGGTCTTCATCACAACACAAACACCTCCTGTGGCAGTAATTTCCCAAAAATCCGAGTATATCGCCGAATTGAAAGTGGCAAACAACTCAACCGTTAGCACAGGCGATTTGCTTTTGGTTTTTCCTTCAAAATCTGATTACAACGATGTCTTGGCCTTGGAAAACGACCTTGAAACCATCGGCCAACTTGACCTCGAAAAATTGCGGAATTACAAACCAAACCAGGGGCTGAAACTTGGTGAACTTTCACAAACCTACTCAAATTTCATCACCGCTTTTGAGTTGGTGCCTTTGACGGAATCTGGCAATATTGACTACGCTACGGTGGTGGCAGTGGAGAACAGCAATTCCCAATTGCAGCGCCAATTGAAATCACTGGAAGCATCCTTGCCAACACTTCGTGTTGCTGCCACTGCGCTAGAAAAGGAAAAAAAGGGTGCGGCGGATTTGTACGGAAAAACCATTGACACTTCCTACACGGCGCTCATTTTCAAGATTGAATCAGAAATCAAAAACAAGCTTTCAGAAATCAAAAAAGCCGAGGCAAAAATCGAGGAAATAAAGGGTGAAATTTCAAAATCAAATGTGCGGAAACTGCAAGCCCAAACACAGGCGGAAGCTGGCGCTGGCCAGGCCATTTTTCAATTGAACCGCAAATTGGACGACCTGAAAAAGGAGGTCAAAAATTGGAAAAACCTTTACCTCGTAGTCGCTCCGGCCGACGGAATATTACAATTTTATGCCGACCTCAAGCCCGGGCAGCTCGTGGCCGCTGGCGATATTTTGTTCAACATCATGGCCAAGGAAAACGGCGGTTACGTTGGTAAAGTAAAGCTGCCAGTGGACAAAAGCAGCAAAGTGAAAGAGGGTCAAATCGTGAATATCAAATTTGTGAAATACCCCTTCCGGGAATATGGAACAGTGCGGGCAAAGATGGGCACGGTAAATCCAGTGGCACGGGACAACGCATTTTATGCAGACATCCAACTTGGTAATATATTGGTGACTACTCTCAACCGGAAACTAGATTTTTACCAAGACATGAATGGCAAAGCAGAAATCACAACAGACGATAGGACGTTTATCGGCAAGCTCTTCGAAAAATTTACAGCAAATTTTTAATAAAAATAGTTTACAAGTCACTGTTTTTCAATCGTTTATAACTAAAGAACAAGAATAGGCTTGTGTAAATAGCCGTAGCAATTCCTGCCTCCCATGGGGTTAATATCACCCTGAATCCTTGTTGGGCAATCGCACCAAAAAAAGTGGATGCAACTGGCAATGGCGCTAAATCTTCTATCGCATTTAAGGGCATAAAACTCATGCTTACATTTTTTATGACAAAAAACATCATCACCCAACGAATAATGGGTTCCAACATCATTATATAGGCCAAGTATAAAAATAATGCAATACCCGTTCTTTTTACCAATAATCCAATTAAAAGGCCAAAGCTCATATAGCCCATACTCATCAGCCAGTATCTTGGAATCATATCGGCATTCTTGAAAACGGTGGAAAAATAAAGCGTGTCATTCACATGAAAAAACCCAATAACCAAAGCACATACCACATAATAAATAGTGGCAATCGTTGCAATAGTTACCATAAATAATAATTTACTTTTAAAATAATCTTCCCGATTTAACCCCACTATGATGTTTTGCCGCAAAGTTTTGTTTGCATATTCGTTTGTAACCATTAAAACAGCCATAAAACCCAGCACGAAAAACACCATCCAATTACCGATATATCCTAGCCATTCCCAAATAGTCGGGAAGGAAAATAATTGTACCGCTGGGTTAAAACCGACAGCATCCCCGTTTACTTGAATTGTTTTTCCTACAAAAAGTGATGCAGGGAGCAATATGATATAGGCAATGGCTAAAATTCTAAAAAGCACATAATCCTTCTGTTTTAGCCATTCTAGTTTAAGCAAATGCAGCATGGTGGAATTGGTTTGACGATTTGAATTCTATGTTACTTCCCAGCAGTTATTTCCAAAAATTCAGATTCCAAGCTCTTCGGCTTCATCACCAAATGACTGATAATCAAGCCGTTGTCAAACGAAACCTTGTTGAGTTGAGCAGCCGTCACTGATGGGCTAACTTGCAGTTGCAGCAGTTTTCCCTTTTCAGAAATGCTGTTCACGCCCGGCAGATTGGTCAGCACTTCCCGCAGCCTTCCCATATTTTCAGCAGCAATGTCCACCTGCTGGTCTTTGCTGAGAATGGCCCCAACTTCCCCGCTCGCCAGCAGGTTTCCCCGCTTGATGATCGCTACGTGGCTGCATACTTTTTCCACTTCATCGAGAATGTGGCTGGCCATGATGATGGTCTTGCCCTCCCCTGCTATCCGTTGGATGATTTCCCGGACTTCAGCAATCCCTTGCGGGTCGAGACCATTGGTGGGTTCGTCAAAAATCAGAACTTCGGGGTCGCCAATGAGAGCGGCGGCAATCGCCAACCGTTGTTTCATCCCAAAAGAAAAAGTGCTGAAGGCAGAGTCACGACGCTGCGCAAGGTTCACGATTTCTAGCACCTCGTCAATCTTCGGGGCGGTTACCCGTTTGATATGTGCTGTGATTTCGAGGTTCTTCACAGGTGATAGGTAGGGGTAGAAATTCGGTGTTTCGAGCAGCGAACCAATATGCATCCGCTCGTCATCGCCATACCTGCCATCGAACCAGGTGAAACTGCCGCTGTTCGGCCGGATGATGCCGAGCACGGAGCCAAGCGTGGTCGTTTTTCCACTGCCGTTCGGGCCGAGGATGCCGTAAACTTCGCCAGCCCCGATTTCCAGGTCCAGGTTGTTCACGGCGGTGATGGTACCGTAGCGTTTGGTCAATCCGTTTATTTGTAAAACTCCCATGTGATAGGTGTTGGTTTTGAATTGCGGAAAGATAAGTCGGCCACCTGAAAACCAAGCTTCTTTCTTCGACGAAAACGCTGATGGCCTTGCCTGAAGGCTTTAATTTTTGTCTGAAACTTATTTTCTACCTTTGACGAAATCAAAAAATCCATCCATGTTTGACAAAATAAAACAAACCATCAACACCGCCGGGGACACCATAAAAGAACAAGCCTCCGCCATCGGCGAAGCAGCGAAGGAAAAGGGGTTTCAAATCATCGAAAACTGGATTTCCACCCTGCCGAAACTGGAGGCTTATGGTTTCAAAACTACCTATTTTTCGTTGGCGGTTTCCATCAACCCTACCTTGGAAGTGGAAATGCAAAGTGATCATTCTGCCTTCCCATTGGGCAGGGTGGAAGCAATATTGGCAGAAAACAAAGGCAGCAACAGCCCCGTGAACCTTGTTTTTACGGCCTTAAAAACGACACTTCTATTGCACGAAAAAGCAAGAATCGAAGCCATTAACCCGCTGACGGTGCGCATCTCGGTGCGAATCTCACCACAGGTAAGGGTCTCACTTGGCAACCCAATAATTGACTGAAAACCAATTAATTACGACAAAATCTGACGAAATTTTCAAGCTAAATAAGCAAACAAAATTTATGAAATTCATCAAATTCCTGCTTTCACTTGGCACACTCATCGGCGCCATTTACTTGCTCGACAAGCCCATCCAACTAAAGGAACCACTGCCGGACGACCCCTCGAAATTCAAGGATGTGACCGTTCCAGCCTTGGGCCCGTTCTTCAGCCCGTTCACAGGTTTTTGGCAAAATGGAGAGTCCGCCAAGGACTTGGTATCCACCAAAATCGAAGTGCCGGAGATGAAAGGCAAGGTCCAAATCGTCTTTGATGAGCGCCTCGTGCCGCATATTTTCGCTGAAAACTTGGAGGACGCCGTTTTTGCCGAAGGTTATGTGATGGCCAAAATGCGCTATTTTCAAATGGACTTAATCAGCCGTGCCGCAGGTGGTCGCTTGGCCGAAGTGGTAGGTGCCGATGGCCTAGAAAATGACCTGCTCAAGCGTCGGCAAGGTATGGTGCAGGGTGCTGAATTGGCGGTAGCAAGTTGGAAAAAAGACCCCGAAGTCAGTGTCATCATGGAGGCATTCACGGCTGGTGTGAACAAATACGTGGCGGAACTAAAGCCGAAGGACTACCCCATCGAGTTCAAGTTACTGGGATACAAACCCGAACCTTGGAATTTGCTGAAATCGGCCTTGGTGAAAAAATACATGGACCAAACCCTGTGCTTCGGAGAGGACGACCTAGAGGCTTCCAATGCCCTGAAAATACTGGGGAATGACCTGTTTCTAAGGCTCTACCCAGAAGTTGACCCGAAAGAATCGCCGGTCATCCCAGTAGGCACGCCGTGGAATTTTGCGCCAGCAAAACCAAACGAAAAACCAGCTATCCAAGAGGCCATCGGCCTCATCCATCACAAGGTTTATGAAAAAGAACGGGGCGTTTTGGGTAGCAACAATTGGGCGGTTTCGGGTAGCAAAACCCGCTCTGGCAAGCCCATCCTCGCCAATGACCCGCACCTGAAATTGACCCTTCCCTCCATTTGGTTCGAGATGCAGGTTCAAACGCCAGATGCCAATTTCTATGGTGTTTCCGTGCCGGGGATTCCGGGGGTTTTGATTGGATTCAACCAAGACATCGCCTGGGGAGAAACCAACGTCGGGCAGGACGTGAACGATTGGTACCAGATAACTTGGACGGACAAGGCCCGCACTTCCTACCAGTACGATGGTGGCGTGAAAGCGGCCAAAATCGTGGTGGATTCTTTTCGGGTAAAAGGCCGTGACACTTTGGTGTACGACACGGTGCGTTGGACGGTTTGGGGCCCAGTCGTTTACGAATCAAAATCAGAGCCTTGGCACGACCTCGCCATGCATTGGATCGGTCTTGAATCGCCAAACCCAAAGGATTTGCTGACGTTTTTCGGGCTTGGGAAAAGCAAAAACTACGACGACTATCGAAAGGCGCTCGTCAATTACGATTACCCGGCGCAAAACTTTGTTTTCGCCGCAAAAGACGGGGACATTGGACTAACGGTGAACGGGCTTTTCCCAATCAAAAACAAGGAGCAAGGCCGCTTTTTACAGGATGGTTCTTCTTCGAAAAACGGCTGGGCAGGTTTCATTCCGAAGAACCAGGTACCTGCCACCAAAAATCCAAGACGTGGCTTTGTTGCTTCTGCCAACCAAAAATCAACGGACGAGTCCTATCCATATTACTACAACAGCCCCTATTTTGACTACTACCGTGGCCGCTACATCAACAAGCGCCTTGCCGAAATGGACAGCATCACAGCAGAGGATATGATGAAATTGCAGAACGACAATTACAGCATCCATGCGGCTGAGGGCATGGCGGCACTGCTCAACCAAATTGACACGACACAGTTGGACGCTGTCCAAATGGAAATTTTGAGCAAAATGCGGACTTGGGATTTCAGGTTCAACAAAGACAAAGTGGAGCCCATCGTCTTCGTGACTTGGTGGCAAAAATTCTATAAAATGTCGTTCGAGGAAGTGCTTGGCTACCCCGATTCCATTCCAATGCTGAAACCAGAAAGATGGCGGGTGATTGACTTGGCCAAAAACGCGCCGAACGACCTGATTTTTGACGACAAGAAAACGCCCGAGCGGGAGACCGCCAAGAACATCGCAACTAGCTCTTTCAAAGAGACAGCAAAGGAATTGGCCGCTGATTTATTAAAGCCAAACTACGATTGGTCGGCACATAAAAAGACCTCCATCATGCACTTGGCCCGCATCCCTGCTTTTTCAAAAATGGATTTGCCAGTTGGCGGTTATAGCCAATCACCGAACGCAATTGACAACGGCAACGGCCCTTCTTGGCGAATGGTAGTGGAATTGGGCGAAGAGGTGAAGGCTTGGGGTGTGTTCCCCGGAGGCCAATCAGGCAACCCCGGCAGTCCATTCTACACGACGGGTATTGATAAATGGGTGGCCGGTGAATACAACGAACTGTTTTTCATGAAAAATGCAGAAGACAAACGTAAACCAGTCATCTATTCCATCGAAATCAATTAAAAAAACTGCGCCGTTATTGGCGTTTTAAAAATATAAACATGAAAAAATTTGGCCTTCAATTGCTAATCATTTTGGTGCTCGGCTTCATAGCGCAGTACTTTTTCCCTTTCTGGTCAATCGCAGTAGTAGCCGCCTTGGTGGGTTTCTTTTTCAAATACGAAAACAGTGCCGCTAGTTTTGCCGCAGGCACGGCAGCTGTCACCTTGCTTTGGAGCAGTTATGCAGGTTTTCTGAACTCGGCAAACCTTAGTCAAATGTCAGGGGAAATCGGGCAACTTTTCAAGGTTGGGCAAGGATACCTCATTCCTGCCACTGGTTTGATTGGCGGCCTATTGGGTGGCTTGGGCGCTCAGACCGGCACCCTGGCGAGGAAGCTTTTTGAAAAGGAAACACCAGAAGTGGCCTAATTTGACTTTGGCTTTTTAAAGCCATAGGGGCAATTTCGGCAACCGTTTTCACAGCAATATCCTCGCTTTTTGAGGTAGTGCGCTGTGAAAATATAGAAACCATTTTCGATGGTGAAGTCTATACCCTCCACCAATTTCTGAGGCTTGGGTGCTTCGTTTTTTGGCGTATTCATGGCTAGAGAAAATAAAAAACCTGTTGGCAGTTTTGCTCAACAGGTTTTTTAATTAATTGAATATCAATTCGTTAGAAGATTTAGACTTTTTGAAGCACCACAGTCGGGTACTGGCGTTTCGCATATTCAAAGAGGCCAAAAAGCACTCCTGTGTAAAGCAAATCGCTGGCCAATGTATTCCAGTAAAATGGAATGGCAGCTACATAGCAAGCAACCAATCCTGCTGCGGATTTAGCGTACATCGCAGTGTTCAACCACACATAGAAATTGGTGACAATGAAGAAAATCAGCGAAGAGGAAAGGGCGCCGATGGCCAAACGAGGCACTGTGATTTTCTTCAACAACGAAGACCCCATCAGCACAATCAGCAAAAAGGCAAAGTAAACCTCTGGGTTCGCAAACCACGAAAACCCTTCAAAATATTGGGCGTAAAAAAGGTTGTTTATCAACAAATTGCTCACCCAAAGCGCTACGACGGGCAGCAGGTATGCCATGTATTTTTTATTAAAATAAGCGGCGCTGAACAACGCAATACCGCCGATTGGCGAAAAATTGAAGAGGCTGAATGCTACCGTGTGGGGCAACAATCGGCTCATCGCCAAAACCAAAACTACAATGGCCACAATGCCCCAACGTGTGCTAACCTGATTATTCATGTCAATATTGATTTTTAAAACGGCCACAAAAATAGCCTTTTTCTGGAAAGTGGGACGTCAAAAACTACCCTTGGCTACAAATAATAAGACCCTCGACGGGGAGTCGAGGGTCTTTAACCCAAACAAATAAACACAAAAACTACTTTTAAAGGTGGTCAAATCTATAACGAATTTTTTGACTCACAAAATTCTTTAGCTTTCTAATTAATTTTTTTTTCAACATTTCTTCAAACTGCGAAAATTTGAGCGCTAGCGGAAAGAAATAGTGGGTTTTTACAATCAAACCAAGTCTGAATCACGGTAGTTTTTCGCCATTTCTTTCAGTTCCAGTTGTTCTTCAATTCGCCGACTTTGTGGTTTGCGCTTTTCCAGTCGCTCCAATTCCCGCTTGTATTCTCGCTCCTCCCAATCATTGCTGAGCACCCCACTGCCTGGCAACCCAAAAACCTTCAAATAATGAAATACCAACCCAATTCCCCAAAAAAATGTGACAGATAATGGTTCCATCGGATGCCCTTGGAAAAGGCCAGTCGTGAAGAAAAATCCGTTGAACACCAAAAAGAAAAAAAGGTGTTTGTAAAATTTAGCTTTCTTCTGAACCCTCCTTTGGGCTTCATCATGGATGTCTGGTAATTTTTGCATTGTACAGTTTTTATGTGATTCAGACGAAATCAGATTCGTCATAATTTTTGCGCAACTCCTTCAATTCCAAGCTTTTATCTGAGTGCTTCGCTTGATTTTGGGACAGTTTTGAAGCTGGGTCTTGCTGCTTCAATTCCCGCTCCAATTGCTTTTCTTCCCATTCTTTGCTCAAAATATCAAAGCCGGGAATCCCAAAAACATCAACATAATGGAACGCAAGCCCCACGCCCCAACCCAGCAACAGGAAAACAAACCAGCCTACCGTGGGCGAGGTTATCAAGTTCAACGCCATCATGAAAAGGTTGACGATGGCGTAGGACATTAAATGCTGGTAAAATCCTTTTTTGGCTTTTACCCTTTTTTTGGCTTTCAAATACGCTTCTTCAGTGTGCATAATTGATGAATTGGTTATTCAATAAAATTAGATAACCCAGCTGAGAATCAACATGTTCCGTAAAATTGCAACAAATCCAGCGTTTGTCCTAAAATTTACGGAATAGCGTATTCAACTTCGAAGGAAACCAAAATACACTACATTTTAGCGTTTGAGAATGTGTGTAAAACTGCTTGATTTGGTTCAAAGCCTCCGAATCCATTTGACCAGCGGCGGTTTATCTCGGACAAAAATCACTCATTTTCAGATTTCGCTGCGCAAAAATTTACCAACACTGCCCAAACTCCCCTTCTAAAAGCACAACTTTGCGGCAAAAACTTACAAAAAATATGAGCCAGATAAAAACCGAAACGCAAAAACTCCCCGGCGACACCTCGCTGCCATCTTCCAAAGCTGAAATCGCAAGGCTTTTCAAAAACTTGGGGAACGACCAAAAATACGCCGTCGAAGACTTTTTCCGCCTACCAAAAAAATCAAGGTACCAGCTCTCCCACGATGGCGAATATTTCGCCTACCTCGGTCCTTTCAAAAGGCGGCTGAATATTTTTGTCCAAAAAACGAACGGTAAGCGGGCCAGCCGAATCACCGAAGTCACCGACCGAGACATCGCTTGGTTTTTCTGGAAGGACAACCGCATCGTTTTCGGAAAGGACGATGGCGGCGATGAGAATTTCCACATCTACTCCGTCGGTGCCGATGGCAATCATTTGAAGGATTTGACGCCCTTCGCTGGCGTCCGTATTGACCTCATTGACGACCTAGAGGACATCGAACATGAAATCATCATCTCGATGAACAAGAACAACCCCCAGCTTTTCGAGCCGTACCGCTTGAACATTGCCACAGGCGAAATCCAACAACTGGCCGACAACCCCAACCCGATGGAACCGATGGACGGCTGGATGACCGACCACGACGGCAAGCTTCGCATCGCCAACCAAATCACGGGCGGCACCAACGCCACCCTACTCTACCGCCCCAACGAGGACGAACCTTTCCGCCCAGTTTTGACCACCGACTTCCGGGAGAGTGTTTCACCGCTGTTTTTTGATTTTGAAAACGAGCACCAAATTTATGTCGCCTCCAATCGGGGCCGTGACCGAAGCGTCATCACCAAACTTGACCTGCTGACCGGCGAAGAAGTGGGGGAACCGCTTATCTCCCACGAGGAAGTGGATGTCTCCAATCTCGGCTACTCCCGCAAGCGTCGGGTGCTGACCTCCATTGTTTACACGACCTCCAAACGGCAGGTGCATTTCCTCGATGACGAAACCAAGGCCATTTTCAAGCGGCTGGAAACCGAGCTTGGCGGCTACGAAATCGTCCTCACTGCCATGAACAAGGCCGAGGACAAATTCATGGTGCGCACCTACAGCGACCGTTCGCTCGGCGCCTATTATTTCTTCGATAAAAAGGCCGACAGCCTGACCAAAATCGTGGAAGTTAGTCCCTGGCTCGACGAGGCGGACATGGCCCCGATGAAGCCCATCCAGTATCAAACCCGGGACGGCCTGACCATCCATGGCTACCTCACTTTGCCTACTGGGAAGCCCGACAAAAACCTCCCCGTCATCGTCAATCCGCACGGAGGGCCGTGGGTCAGGGATTCTTGGGGCTTCAATCCTGAAATTCAATTGCTTGCCAGCCGGGGCTATGCCGTACTGCAAATGAACTACCGGGGAAGCACGGGTTACGGTCGCCAGTTCTGGGAATGCAGTTTCAAGCAATGGGGCAAAAAAATGCAGGACGACATCACCGATGGCGTCAACTGGCTCATTGCCGAAGGCATCGCCGATCCGAAGCGAGTAGCCATTTACGGCGGCAGCTACGGCGGCTATGCCACGCTGGCCGGGGTCACTTTTACCCCCGATTTGTATGCTTGCGCCATGGACTACGTGGGCGTTTCGAACCTGTTCACATTCATGAACACCATCCCACCCTACTGGAAACCCTACCTCGACATGATGTACGAGATGGTCGGCAACCCCGAAAAGGACAAGGATGCCATGTACGAGGCATCGCCCGTTTTTCATATTGACAAAATCAAATGCCCGCTCTTCGTCATCCAAGGTGCCAATGACCCTCGGGTGAACATTGACGAAAGCGACCAAATCGTGGCGGCGCTCCGCAAAAGGGGCGTGGAGACCTTATATATGGTAAAATACGACGAGGGCCACGGCTTCCACAATGAGGAAAACCGCTTTGAGGTTTACAAGGCGATGCTGGGATTCTTGGGTAAATGGTTAGTTTAGTGATTCGTGATTCGTGAGTGGTAGGCATGTGAAGTGGTTAATCCAAGCTGGATTTTAACATCAATGATATCATTGATAAAAGTAATTGACCTAAATTATGAAAACGCTGTTTAAGCCTTTTCCAAACTTAACAACCGAGCGCCTTTTACTCCGGCCCTTGCTTTTGGAAGACGCTCCAGAAATGCTAATCCAGCGCAGCGATGAGCGCATCCGACGTTTCACCGAAACGAAAAAGGCCGAGAATTTGGCGGATGTCACGGCCTTCATCCAATTGATCCAAAATAATGTAGAAAAGGACGAATCCATCCTCTGGGCCATTTGCCCGCAGGGCGAAGAAAAGCTCATCGGCACCATCTGCCTCTGGAATTTGGACAATGAGAAGCAAGTGGCAGAGCTTGGCTACACCCTCCATCCTGACCATTGGGGGAAGGGCTTGGCCAGTGAAGCCGCCGCTGCAGTTATTGAGTTTGGCTTCGCAAAAATGGGCGCTATTTATATCGAAGCAGGCTGTATGACGGGCAATGATGCGTCCATCCGTTTGCTGCAAAAACAAGGTTTTGTAAAAATAGGCACCGAGGACAAATACAAAATCTTTGCCCTGTGCCGACCGCCGCTTGGGCAGTTTTTGTTGGAAACGGAACGGCTCTCACTACGTGAAATCACCCCCGACGATGCCCCTTTCCTTTTTGAATTACTGAACTCTCCTGGTTGGATTGAGAATATCGGGGACCGCAAGGTTTACAACTTGGACGATGCCCGCAAGTACATTATCCACCGCCTGTTTGCAGCTTACCGCAGGTTTGGCTTTGGCTTCTGGGTGATGGAGCGAAAAACGGACGGCATACCCGTCGGCATTGCAGGCCTTGTAAAACGGGATTTTCTTGATGATGTGGACATTGGCTATGCCTTACTACCCGATTTTTATGGCCAAAGCTACGCCGTGGAGGCAGCCAGAGGAGTCATGGATTTTGCGAAGCGAAAACTGGCGCTGCCACGCCTTGCCGCCATTTTGATTGAAAAAAACAAGCCTTCGCAGCGGGTGGTGGAGAAAATCGGGCTACGCTTCGAGCGGAAGTTAATTGCGCCGGGGGAAGAGGAGGAGTTGATGTTGTATAGGGTGGAATTTTAGCAGCAAACCTTACCAAATCCGCAATCCGCAATCCCAAATCCGCAATCCCATTATCTTTGCCCAAAACAAAAACGCACGTGGCAAGAACCAGCATGACCGTCGTGGGCGGGCAAAAAAAGGAAAAGTCGGAGAAAGTGACGCCGCTCATGGAGCAGTATTACAAGATGAAAGCCAAGCATCCAGAGGCCATCATGCTCTTTCGGGTCGGCGATTTTTATGAGACTTTCGGGGAGGACGCCGTGAAGGCTTCCCGTGCGCTGGGCATCACGCTAACCAGCCGCAACAACGGCGGTCAGGACATCGAATTGGCCGGATTTCCCTACCATAGCATGGACGTTTACCTGCCTAGGCTCGTACGGGCGGGCTACCGGGTGGCCGTTTGCGAACAGTTGGAAAAGCCCTCGCCAGAAAAGAAAATCGTGCGACGGGGCATCGTGGAGGTAGTGACGCCGGGCGTGACGACCGACGAAAAGCTCCTCGACCACAAGACGAACAATTTCCTCGCCTCCATTTTTTTCGGTAAAAACAGTGCAGCAGGCATTGCTTTTCTCGACATCAGCACGGGAGAACTCATGGTCAGCGAGGGCGACATGGCGTACATGGACAAGCTGCTGCAAGGCTTCAACCCCTCCGAGGTCATTTTCTCGAAAGGGGCTGCGAAGCTGTTCGAGCAGCAGTTCGGCGACCGATTTTACACCTATACCCTCGACGACTGGGCCTTTTCCCATGATTTTACCCAAGAAAAAATAAAGGAACATTTTGAGGTCGCTTCGCTCAAGGGCTTCGGCATCGAGCATTTAGAGCTGGCGCAAACGGCTGCCGGGGCGGCCCTCCACTACCTCGCCACCACCGAGAACAAGAACCTCAAGCATATCACCGCCATCAGCCGGATACACCAGGAGAAGTACGTCTGGCTCGACCGCTTCACCGTGCGCAACCTCGAACTGCTGCACAGCCCGCACGAGGGCGGTACGCCACTCATCAACATCCTCGACCAGACCGTGTCGCCGATGGGCGGGCGGCTTTTGAAGAAATGGGTGGTGCTGCCGCTGACTTCCTTGAAGGAAATAGAAGCAAGGCACGAGGTGGTCTCGTATTTTTTGCAGAACCCAGATTTGGCGAGCGAAGTGAGCAACTATATCCGGCAAATGGGTGATTTGGAGCGGCTGATTTCACGGGTGCCATTGGGCAAGATACAGCCTCGGGAAGTCGTGCAATTGCGCAAGGCGCTTGAAGCTACCGAGCCACTGAAAGTGCTGTTGGCTGCCTCCGGCAATGTGTTTTTCGAGAAATTGGCCGAGGGGCTGAACCCCTGCAAGACGCTCCAGACAGCCATCAAATGGCAGATGGTGAACGAACCTCCAGCCCTCATCACCAAGGGCGGCTGCATCGCCGACGGCTTCCACGAGGAGCTGGACGACCTGCGCAACACTGCCCGAAACAGCCAAGCCCTGCTCGTGGGAATCCAGCAGACAGAGGCCGAGCGCACAGGCATTGATAACCTGAAAATCGGCTTCAATTCCGTCTTTGGTTACTACCTCGAAGTGACGAACAAGCACAAGGACAAGGGCCTCGTGCCGCCGGAATGGGTGCGCAAACAGACCCTCACCGGGGCCGAGCGCTATATCACCGACGAACTTAAAAAGCTGGAAACCAAGATATTAGGTGCCGAAGAACGGATGCAGGAACTCGAAACGCAAATCTTTGAGGCGCTGGTTTTGAGCATCAACGATTACATACAGCCCGTGCAGCACAACGCCAGCATCGTCGCCCGGTTGGACTGTCTGCTCAGCTTCGCAAAAGTGGCCGAAAAGCACAGCTACACCCGCCCCACGCTCGACAACAGCCAAGTGATTGATATCCGGAATGGCCGCCACCCGGTCATTGAGCAGCACCTGCCGCTGGGCGAGAGCTTTGTGCCCAACGACGTTTTCCTTGACAACGAGGAGCAGCAAATCATCGTCATCACCGGTCCGAACATGAGCGGTAAGTCTGCCTTGCTGCGGCAAACAGCGCTCATCAGCCTGATGGCACAGATGGGCAGCTTCGTGCCCGCCCAGAGCGCCCGCCTCGGCCTGATTGACAAGGTCTTCACCCGTGTCGGCGCCAGCGACAACCTCTCCGGCGGCGAGTCCACGTTCATGGTGGAGATGACGGAGACGGCCAGCATCATGAACAATATCAGCGAGCGCAGCCTCATCATCCTCGACGAAATTGGGCGGGGAACCAGCACCTACGACGGCATCAGCATCGCCTGGAGCATCGCCGAGTACCTGCACTCGCACAACGACCTGCGGCCCAAGACGCTCTTCGCCACCCACTACCACGAGCTGAACGAACTGGCCAACAAGTTCCCCCGCATCAAGAACTTCAACGTGGCGGTGAAGGAACTGGGCCAAAAGGTGATTTTCCTTCGGAAACTACTGCCCGGCGGCAGCCAGCACAGTTTCGGTATCCATGTGGCAAAGATGGCCGGGATGCCCCGCAGCATTGTGGAGCGGGCGAACGATATTCTGGTGCAATTGGAGCAGCAGCATATAGAGGCACCCGTCGGGGATGCCAAGGCAGGCCAGCCAAAGGCCAAAAAAGCCGCCACCAATGATATTTCGGCGCCGACTTTCCAGTTGAGCATTTTCGAGACTTTTGACCCGAAGGTGGGAAGGATAAAGGAAATCCTGCTGGAAATGGACGTGAATACGATGACGCCCGTGGAGTGTTTGATGCGGTTGAATGAGTTGAAGCGGTTGGCGGAGGAGTAAGAATGAAATGAATAAGCAGTTTGCCAAACTTACGCTTCTACCATAACTTTGTAAAAAATAAAGTCATGAGTTTAACAAAATCAAATACAGCGATTCAAGAAAAGCAACCATTGAGCAACCTTCAATTGGCGCTACTAAATTTATATGCATCCAATGTAGCTGAGGAAGATTTAAAAGCCATACAGCGGCTGATTGCCCGGTATTTTGCGGAAAAGGCAACTGCCTTGGCCAATCAAGACTATGAGGAAAAGGGCTATTCTGCCGAGATATTCCTGAATGAACATATCAGGTCAAAGGGGAAAACTTCTTCCAAATGAAAGTTGTCCTTGACACAAACGTCTTGTTTGTCGCACTTTCAAACTTGACCGATTACTTTTCAATTTGGCAAGCGCTTCAACTTGGCCAATATGAGCTTTGTGTCTCCACGGATATTTTGAACGAATACGAAGAAAAACTACAGGAGCGGTTTCGACCCGGTGTGGCTGAGAATACCCTAGGTTTTATCATGCGCTCACCGGACGTTGTTTTTGTTTCCAATTACTTCTTTTGGAATTTGATAACTGTTGACCCCGATGACAATAAATTTGTTGACTGTGCCATATCTGCAAATGCTAATTTTATCGTGACCAATGACAAGCATTTCAAGGTGTTGAAAAAAATCCCATTCCCTTCGATGCCTGTCATTTCAGCCGATGATTTTGTGGAGTTGTTGACGGGAAGCAGACCAGCTACTGCCAATAAAAAGAAGAAATGAAAATTTCAGCGCCGACCTACCAGTTGAGCATTTTCGAGACTTTTGACCCGAAGGTGGGGAGGATAAAGGAGATTCTAATTGAAATGGATGTGAATACGATGACGCCGGTGGAGTGCTTGATGCGGTTGAATGAGTTGAAGCGGTTGGCGGAGGAGTAGGTTATTGCATCGAATATTTGAGGTTATCCGTTTGCCCTTCATTAGTAACCTTTGCGAACAAAAATAAACTCACAACACCTTCATCAATTTTCCCCTGCTCACCAATTTGTTGCCCACAGTCATTTCATAAAAATATACGCCTAGGCCGATATTGCCTATCTTCAAGGCATTCCGTCCCGAAAAGAGTTGGGCCTCAAGTTGAGGCTGGCCCAATGCATTGAACAAGGTGAGTGTGGCATTTTGGGGAAGGTAATCTTGGAAATCAATGTTCAATACTTCTTCGAATGGGTTTGGGAAAACGGCAATGTCCATACCCACCTCAGTGTTCCTTGTT
>JBGSWN010000037.1:0-62453 GCA_041752395.1 Saprospiraceae bacterium
GCACTCAGAATCGAATGATTTTATTCAAAATTTTACCCTCAACTCATAAATTGGCTGGCGACATGAAACCCACGATTTTCCTTATACTCTTTTCTTTGTTTTTGTTAAAAAACCTTGAAGCGCAAACTGATACGATGTCGGTGAGCTTGGAGGAGATTGTTGCGCTGGCGCAAAGCGAAGCACCAAATGCGCTCGTGGCCGAAATGCAGATGAAAAACAGGTATTGGGCCTATCAATCTGTACTCGCCAATTATAAGCCAGGCCTAATTTTCAAGGGCCAATTGCCGACACTTGACCGCCGAATCAGCTTGATCACTGCACCAAGTGGAACCCCTGCCTTCGTGAAAGTTTCCAACCTTCAAAATGCTGCCACGCTCAGTTTAAACCAAAACATAGCTGCAACAGGTGCCAGTGTTTACGCCGGTACTGGGCTTAGTCGGCTCGACCTTTTGAACCCTGGAGCCCCGAACAGCCACTCGTATTTTTCCAATCCATTTTATTTCGGTTTCAACCAGCCTATTTTTGGCTACAACAGTTTGAAATGGGATAAAAAAATTGCGCCACTGCTTTACCAAGAGGCCACGAGAGAGTATGCTGAGCGAATGGAGACTGTCGCCTTTGATGTTGCTTCGCTATTCTTCGATGTTTTCATCGCACAGCTCAACCTCCGCTCCGCAAGGCAGGACATGGCAAATGCGGATACTTTGTACAATATTTCCAAAGGGCGTTTTGAAGTGGGCAGGATTGCGGAGACGGAATTGCTGCAAATCGAACTGAGCTCCATGAATGCCAACAACGCCGTACAGCGGGCGTTGCTCGACCTTCAAACTGGCACTGAGCGGCTTCGCAATTTTTTAGGCTTAAAACAGGCGATGTTCTTCAAAATGGATGCACCTGAGAATATCCCGAATTTCACCATCAGTCCAGATGATGCGCTGAGGTATGCCAACAACTCTCGCAGTGATGTAATTCAATTCCAAAGGACATTGGTGGAAGCCGAGGCAGATGTTGCACAAGCAAAAGCAAACCGGGGATTTCAGTTTGGCATCGGCGGTGAAATTGGCTTTTCCAACCAAGCGGCAAATCTTACAGATGCTTATAAAAACCTGGACAACCAGGAGTACATCGGCGTAAATATTCAAATTCCAATTTTGGATTGGGGCCGTGGTGAGGCAATCCTTGAAACCGCATTGACCAACCAAGAACTCAGCAAATTGCAGGTAGAACAGCAGCGAGTGAATTTCGAGCAGGAAATATTGCTGAAAGTCAAGCAATTCGATTTGCTGCGCAACCAAGTCGAATTATCAAAAAGGGCCTATCAAGTCTCCTTGAAACGGGAAGAAATGACCAGAAACCGTTACTATATCGGAAAAATAGATGTACTTGATCTTGGCGTTGCCGTTACGGAAAAAGAATCGGCCAGGGTCAGCTACATGAACTCAATTCGGGCTTTTTGGCTTTCCTACTACGACCTTCGTCTAATCACAATGTTTGATTTTGAGCGCAACGTATCCCTCGTCCACCGAGTGGAAGGCTATTGATCGCTGTCGAAGATGCCATTTTTTCAACAATCCTGAAATCCCCAACCTGTTTTCCAGTTCAAACCCTATATTTGCCACCGATTTGAAAAAGCTGATGTTCAAAATCAAACTAAGTGGCTACAAAAAGCATCCAACACCAGCCAAATATCTGCTTAAGCTTGGTTCAACCGAACCTTCCCCCTTTCCATTTTTCACCAAATTTTAATCAAAAAACAGACGCATGACGCAAGTTCCAGCGGTACTCCTCCTTAAAGACGGCACTACTTTCTACGGTAAATCGGCAGGCCAGATTGGCACCACTACCGGCGAACTCTGTTTCAATACTGGAATGACCGGCTACCAAGAAGTTTTTACCGACCCTTCCTATTTCGGTCAAATCCTCGTCACGACCAATGCCCATATTGGCAACTACGGCACTCGTTCTTCGGAAGTGGAATCTGACGGGATAAAAATTGCTGGTTTGGTTTGCAAAAATTTCACCACCAAATACAGCCGCCAGATGGCCACCGAATCCATTCAGGATTATTTTGAAAATGAAAAATTGGTGGGGATTTCTGACGTTGATACCCGTGCTATCGTCCGGCACATCCGCAGCAAAGGAGCGATGAATGCCATCATTTCATCTGAAACCCTCGATTTACAGGAACTTAAATCCAAATTATCCAAAGTCCCGAGCATGGATGGCCTTGAATTGGCCAGCAAAGTGAGTACGGAAAAACCATATTTTCTTGGTGATTCAAATGATGGATTTAAAGTAGCAGTACTGGATTTTGGCGTAAAAAAGAACATCCTGAAATGCATGGTGGAACGGGGTTGCTACTTGCAGGTCTTCCCTGCCCAAACGCCCATTGCGGAGCTAAAAAAATGGAACCCCGATGGCTACTTCCTCTCGAACGGCCCCGGCGACCCAGCCCCGATGGACTATGCAGTGGATATCACCCAAGCAATTTTAGCAGAAGGAAAGCCACTTTTTGGCATTTGCCTTGGACATCAAATTCTGGCGTTGGCATTGGGAATTTCCACTTATAAAATGCACAACGGCCACCGTGGCATCAACCATCCCGTAAAAAACTTGGTAACTGGAAAAAGCGAAATCACCAGCCAAAACCATGGTTTTGGTGTTCGTGCCGACCAACTAACAAAGCGGAACGACATCGAAATCACACATGTCAACTTAAATGATGACACGATTGAAGGAATCAAGGTGAAACAAAAAAATGCGTTTTCAGTGCAATATCACCCAGAAGCATCACCTGGCCCGCACGATTCTCGCTACCTCTTCGACAATTTTGTAAAAATGATAGCCGATTCGAAAAACGAAACAGTTTCTCAACCAGCTTTAAATAGTTAACAACTAATAAAATGAGTGCAATTTCTGACATCATTGCGAGGGAAATCCTCGACTCAAGGGGCAACCCAACCGTAGAAGTAGAAGTGTTGACCGAAGAAGGCTATTTTGGTCGGGCGGCTGTGCCATCTGGTGCTTCCACTGGCAAATACGAAGCCGTTGAACTTCGTGACGGCGACAAGGACCGCTACCTCGGCAAAGGCGTCCAAAAAGCCATCGAGAACGTGGAGGAAATCATCGCTGACCTGCTGATTGGCGAGGAAATTACCGACCAGCGCTACCTCGACCAGCTCATGATTGACCTCGATGGCACGCCAAACAAAAGCAAGCTTGGCGCAAATGCAATCTTGGGCGTTTCAATGGCCATTGCCAAAGCTGCCGCTGAAGAATGTGGGATGCCGCTTTACCGCTACATCGGTGGAGCTAATGCACACGTACTTCCTGTGCCCATGATGAACATCTTAAATGGTGGTGCTCATGCTGACAATGGCATTGATTTTCAGGAGTTTATGATTTTGCCGGTAGGTGCTACGCAGTTTTCGGAGGCACTTCGTATGGGTGTAGAGGTTTTTCATCACCTCAAAGGCGTGTTGAAAAGCAAAGGCTACTCCACCAACGTGGGTGATGAAGGCGGTTTTGCTCCAAACATGAAATCTAATGTGGAAGCAATCGAGACTGTGCTGATGGCCATTGAAGCTGCTGGCTACGTGCCGGGTGAGGACATCATGATTGCCATGGACGCTGCTGCTTCCGAGTTTTTTGACGAAGAAACAGGTGTTTACCATTTCAAAAAATCCACGGGCGACAAGCTGACACCAGCGCAAATGGTGGATTTTTGGACAGATTGGAGCAAAAAATACCCTATCTTCTCTATTGAAGACGGAATGGCTGAAGATGATTGGGACGGCTGGAAGGCTTTGACCAACTCCATCGGCAAGCGCATACAGTTGGTGGGCGACGATTTGTTTGTGACAAACACCGTTCGTCTTCAGCAAGGTATTGACCGGGCGATTGCCAATTCTATTTTGATCAAAGTGAACCAAATAGGCTCGCTGACAGAGACCATCAACGCCGTAAGCTTAGCTACCCGCCATTCTTACACCAGCGTTATGAGCCACCGCTCCGGTGAAACGGAGGACACCACTATCGCCGATTTGGCGGTTGCGCTGAACTGCGGCCAAATCAAAACTGGCTCTGCTTCCCGCTCTGATCGGATCGCTAAGTACAATCAATTGTTGCGCATCGAAGATGAGTTGGGTGATATGGCCTACTACCCTGGCAAGACAATTTTGACGAAATAAATTTGTGTGAATTGGTTTTGAAATTCATTTTTCAAAACTGAAAAATAGAAAATCAGAAGCCCGGACGGTTTGTTCGGGCTTTTTTTATTGGTCAAATTGTTGAAAACTTAGTTTAAAATATTGCCTTCAAAGGCAAACTTTCCTTGTTTTCCACACGTAGAAGAAAGAAATTCAAATTATTTTTTCGATAAATGCATTTTTGGAATAATGTTTGAATTATATCCTGCTGTGTAGATGTTTAACTGTCAGTTTTTTACGAAATTATTTTTTTATAAATTTTATTTAAAAAACTGAAACCCAAAACACCCCCCATCACGTTAGAGTAGAGTGAAAGCACCCAGGTGGGATTTTTAAGAGAAACATTAACCGCAGCAGGAGAACGCAGGAAAAAGGCTTATAACACCAATGCATAAAGGCTTGAATTTCTGATTCTGGTGCTGCCCATAACCGGGTCCCATGAACAGCATGTCAAAAAAATTACCTTTGATTATTGCGGCTTCCGCCGTTACAATTGCCCTTGTAGCCGTCATACTTTACCAAAATGGCTACATCTCGGAACTGAAACAAACCATACAGAACAAAGACAGGAAAATCATCGCCGTCAGCCAACAGCTTGACGAGCAGGTTGAGATTTCGGCGGAGCTTGAAGCCAAATTGCAGGTTTACAAAGACAGTGTGAACATGCTGCAATTGGAAAATCAATCACTCCACGCCAAAATCGAATCACTGAAAGGCACGATTTCGAAGCTCAACCAAATCGTTCAAAAGCATGATGACAAAGTGACTGAATTGACCGCTGAAATCAGCCGCTTGAAAGAATCAGGTCGCAGCAATTTCAGCAAAATCAAGGAGTTGGAGCAAGAGCGGGATGGTTTACTGAAAAAAATGGAAGCGATAGACCACGAGCGAATTGCGCTTATGGAAGATAAAAAAGCGAGCGAAAGCGCTCAGCAGAAAAACGAAATTAAGATTGATGTACTGAATGATTCAGTTCAAGAAGAGCTAGACAGGGTTGACCCGGCACAGCTTTTACCAGCTCCGCCAGTTATCAACCAGTCACCTGCTGAACCTGCACCGGACGGTGGTGGACCGAAAGTTTCTGAAGAGATGCAATCGGCCATCATATCCAGGCAACAGGAACGACTGTCCAATGTCATGACCAAGACGCAGGTGAAATTCAGCGCAGTTTCGCTTCGAACTAGGGAAGGTGGCAACGAGCTTAAGAATGTCAAGAAGAACGAAAAAGATTGGCGTTATACTTTCATTGATTTTGACCTTGACAACATGGACAGAGAGGCAATCATGGATGAATATTTTGTCCTTCAAGTTTTCGACCTCGACAATAATTTAGTGGTGCCTTTTAACGAAAAAAACATGGCGTTCCCAAACAGTGAAATGGGCGCTATCGGTTACAAGTTTAAATATGACGGTAAGCCCGTCTCAGTCAGGTACATCAATACGCAAGCCAAAGAAGGCAGCAATTATGAAATCAGGTTGGTGTACCTAAAAAAAGGACTGACTTTCGAGTTGGCCAACGGCAGAAAGAAAATAGTGGAAGCAGGAAAAGTGACCGTTGACTGACCCCTCAATTTTGGAAAGCCTTTATCTCAATAGAAGTTGTTTTTGGGCAGTGGCTTTGCGGCTACTGCCTTTTTTTATTTTCCTCATCGGCTTCCCAAGTGTTTAGATTTATCCCGTTTTTCAAGACAAGCTTGCCTACATTTGCCGCATGCACTTGCAGCAAATCAAACTCACCAATTTTCGCAATTACGAGTTCCAGTCCGTCGAATTTTCGGAGCGGCTCAACCTCATATCTGGCTTGAACGGCATGGGGAAAACCAACCTCTTGGACGCTGTTTATTACCTCTGCATGGGCAAGAGCCATTTTCAAAGCACCGATAAAAATGTGGTGAGAAAAGGTGAAACTTTCTTTCGGTTAGAAGGGCATTTTGAGCTGGAGAAAAGTGAAAAAATTGTGGCGAAAGTAGTGCCGGGAGACCAAAAGACCATGGAGCGAAATGACAGCCCCTACCTTCGCCTATCCGACCATGTGGGCCTGCTCCCAGTGGTTTTTATGGCGCCGGATGATACGGTTTTGGCGCTGGAAGGCAGCGAGGAACGCCGCCGTTTCATGGACAACACGCTCTGCCAACTTGACCGTAATTACCTCGAATCATTGGTCACCTACAATAAACTACTAGAGAAGCGAAACGCTCTCCTTCGGCAATTTGCGATGCAAGGCGGCTTCAACCAGCTTTTGGTGGAAACCTATAACCAACAGATGGCCGAGCCAGCAAACTATATTTTTGAAAAAAGGCAGTGGTTCAATGGACTTTTCCAGCCAGTTTTTAACCAATTTTATGCAGCCATCAGCACCGACGCAGAGCAAGTAGAGTGCGTCTATCGTTCGCAGCTTTCAAGCAATAATTTCTTGGAAATGCTGGAAGGAAGTTTGGATAAAGACCGCCAATTACAGCGAACCAGCGTCGGAATCCACCGGGACGACCTGGTTTTTCAACTCAAAAACCTGCCACTCAAGCGCTTTGCTTCGCAAGGTCAGCTCAAATCCTTTGTACTTTCCATGAAATTGGCGCAATACGAATTGTTGCGCCAGCACAAACAAAAGCTGCCAATCCTACTCCTCGATGACCTCTTCGACAAATTGGATGACCAAAGGGCAAGCCAATTGATTGAGCTGCTGGTGAAGGGCGATTTTGGGCAAGTTTTTATCACGGATACACACCCATTGCGGGCGGAGGAAATGGCCCGGAGTTTTAGTGGTGCCTACAAAAAAATGGTGGTGGAAAACGGTGCGGTCATCGTTTGAGGCCATCACATCTTCGCCTACAAACATTTTGTAAAAACAAAATTAAAAGACTTGTAATTTGGTGAGACAAAATCCATACCTTTGCGCCGCTGTAACTGATTTCCGTAATCACTAACGGCTAAAAACAGGCTCATGGGATGAGTTGATGTTTTTCGAAATGGATTTTCCATGAAAACTGCTTTGCAATTTTCGATTTCCAAATTGTTGAAAATCAACAAGTTACAGCAACATGAGCGGTGTTTTTTGCACAATTTTTTGTTTTAATGGCAGTTTATCTAACACTTGAGAAGAAGCAAGAAATCTTCCAAAAGTACGGCGGTAACGAAAACAATACCGGCTCAGTAGAAGGTCAAGTCGCACTTTTTACCTTCCGTATCAAAAGCCTTTCCGAGCATCTCAACAAATTTAAGAAGGACCACGCTACCCGTCGCAGCCTCATCATGATGGTTGCAAAACGGAAAAGCCTGCTTGAGTACCTCAAGCGCAGGGACATCACCAAGTACCGTGCGTTGATTGCGGAACTCGGCCTTCGTGGTTAAGAAAACAAAACAGGAACAGCGCATATGTGTAGCCTGTTCCTGTTTCTTTTCCATTGTAAAAACTCGAAACTGTGACACCTCGGGCAAAGCCCCATGCATCGCTGTTTCACAAATCCCGTTCATTCGGGTTCCGGCCCATGTGGTTGGAGTTAAATCGTAACTACAGCATCATTAAATAATCCGGTCTGGCAACTGGTCAGGCCACAATCACTCAAGTTTAACATGGGTAAACAAATTCCAACCACCACCTCATTCAACTTGCCAGATGGCAGGGAGGTGACCATCGAAACGGGCAAACTAGCCGCCCAGGCCGATGGTGCAGTCGTCGTGAGAGTTGGCGACACCATGCTGCTGGCCACCGTGGTCGCAGCGAAAACCACCAAGGAAGGTCAGGCATTTTTCCCGCTTTCCGTGGATTACATGGAGAAATTTGCTGCTGCGGGTCGCATCCCTGGCAACTTTTTCCGAAGGGAAGCCAAGCTTTCCGATTACGAAGTATTGACTTCACGCCTTGTTGACCGTGCCATTCGCCCCTTGTTCCCAGATGGTTTCATGGAAGAAACGCAGGTCATCATTCAGCTGATTTCTGGCGAAAAGGATGTAATGGCAGATGCTTATGCGGCCTTGGCTGCCTCTGCAGCACTTACCCTCGCCGACATTCCTTGGCAAGGCCCGATTTCTGAATGCCGAGTTGCTCGCATCAATGGTGAGTTCGTGGTGAACCCAAACAAGGGCGCAATGGCCAACGCAGACTTAAATGTTATCGTTGCTGCTGACCTGAACAACATCATGATGGTGGAGGGTGAAGCCGAAGAGTGTTCTGAATCAGAGCTCGTTGCGGCCATCAAAGTAGGTCACGAAGCCATCAAAGTTCAGTGCAATGCCCAGTTGGCGCTTGCGCAAAAAGTAGGTGGCGTAGCGCTGACCAAGCGTGCTGTTCCTGAAATCTACGAGAACGAAGAAATCAAAAACCGGGTAGCTGAACTGGCCAAAGACAAGATTTACGCAGTGGCCAAAGGCTTTTTAGAAAAAGCTGACCGTAAAAACCAGTTTAGCGATATTGAAAAAAGCGTCATTGATACTTTTACCGAAGAAAAAGGGGAAGAGTTCATGGCAGAGCAAAAAGGATACATCAAGGAATGCATCGGTAGCTTGAAGAAAAAAGTGGTGCGGAACATGGTGCTGACCGACGCTGTCCGTTTGGACGGCCGTAAGTCAGATGACATCCGCCACATCTGGAGCGAAGTGGATTACTTGCCATCTCCGCACGGTTCGGCGTTGTTCACCCGTGGTGAAACGCAGGCGCTTACAACCGTTACCCTCGGTACAAAGTTGGACGAGGCGATGATTGACACTGCGATGGAATTGTACCACGAGAAATTCATTCTCCACTACAATTTCCCGCCTTATTCTGTAGGTGAAACCAAGCCGCTCCGTGCACCAGGTCGCCGTGAGATTGGCCACGCCAACCTCGCTGCCCGATCCCTGAAAATGATGATGCCGGATTCTTTCCCGTACACCGTTCGTATAGTTTCTGACATCCTTGAAAGTAACGGTTCTTCTTCCATGGCCACTGTTTGCGCAGGCTCTTTGGCATTGATGGATGCAGGTGTTCCTTTCAAAAAGCCGATGTCAGGCATCGCCATGGGCATGATTGCCGAAGGTGATAAATATGCTATCCTGAGCGACATCCTTGGTGACGAGGACGCTTTGGGCGATATGGACTTCAAAGTGACTGGTACTGCCGATGGTATCTGCGGCTGTCAGATGGACATCAAAATTGACGGTTTGAGCTATGAAGTCTTGGAGCAAGCACTTGTGCAGGCAAGACAGGGCCGTATCCATATTTTGGGTAAAATGGCAGAGGCAATGGCTGAACCGAGGGAAGACCTCAAACCACATGCCCCACGTATTGTGGAGCTTTTCATTGACAAGAGCTATATCGGTGCAGTAATCGGGCCTGGTGGTAAAATCATTCAGGAAATCCAAAGCACGACTGGCACCATTATCAACATCGAAGAGATTGGTGACCAAGGCCGTGTGACCATTGCCAGCCCGAACAAGGCGAACATTGACGCTGCCCTTTCACGGGTGCGCCAAATCACATTTACCCCGTCTGTGGGCGATGTTTACGAAGCTGTTGTGAAAACAGTAATGCCTTATGGTGTCTTCGTTGATTTCAGCGGAAAAAGCGGTTTGTTGCACGTCACCGAGATGTCCCACACCCGTGTGGATTCAGTCGAGGATATGTTCCAAGAAGGCGATCCTGTAAAGGTAAAACTGATAGGCATTGACAAGACCACGGGCAAATTGCGGCTTTCAAGCAAAGCCTTGATGATGAAACCTGATGGTACCATGCCAGCCGATGACGAATACAACGACACTGGCGACGGTGGTGGTGGAAACCGTGGCGGCGGAGGCGGTGGCTTTCGTGGAGGCGGAGGCGGCGGCGGAAACCGTGGTGGAGGCGGTGGCGGCTTCCGTGGTGGTGGAGGCGGAAGAAGGTAATTTCCCCCCTTCAATTTCATCAAAATATAGTTTTCAGGAAAAACAAAACGGCCAGGCAGTAAAAGCTTGGCCGTTCCTGTTTAGCCATTATTGGAATGTATCATTTTAGCTCACCTTATTGGCCAACTGTGCCTGCAGCAGGCCTATCAATTCATCCTGACTTTTTATCCTCGCATCTTGGCGTTCAAGCCTTGCCTCTTGGCGTTTGATTCTGGCTTCCAAGGATTTTATCTTTTCATCATGAAGTGCTTGAATTTTCTCGGAAGCATTGTTGATAGTCAGGCCATTGGAATTGCTACCTTTTTGCTCTTGAATGTTAAAAACAAACCGATCGTTGAGGATGTCCGAAGGCTCAACATCGTACAACTCCGCCAATTTTTCCAACACTTCTGTATCAATCTTTTCTTTCTTTTTTTCCTTCTCCATTCTGCTGTAAGTGGTTTGGTGAATACCGAGCCGATGGGCTACATATTTTTGATCGTAGCCATGCCATTCTCGAATTTTTTTGATTTTCGGGCCAAATTGCATGTCGTATGCGTTTTGTGAGTAAGTTATGCTTGGAGGGCGTAAGTTATGCAAGGAAATGCTTTGGTTGTATTTTTTGGCGGTGGATTTTTGCGGTGGGGTATTTATATCCTTTGCCTTTGGCAATTTTCACTCATCCTTGTTACCAAAGCTGGGTTTTTCTTTCGACCTTGGCCGTGGATAGCCCAACTGAAAAAATTCTAAACCATGAAACTTTTTTTCGCTTCTTTCATCTTAAATCTGCCTTCCAAAACTAGTGGAGCTTTCAAGTTGCTGCTTTTTTTGACTGCTTTCCTGACAGGCACAGAAGACAACGCTTTACACGAGCAAAAGAAAAAGGCAAAGCCAAAGACTACCCAAGAGGTGAAGAATGCCGAAACAGAGGCATTCCTTGGGTGTGAAATAACCGATATTACTACATCGAATATTTCCACCTGCAACAACAATGGCACTAACAACATTGCCGAAGATGACTATTTTACTGCCGATGTAACTGTGACCTTTTCTGAAAAGCCTACTACAGGAATGCTTGTATTATCAGGACGTGGCACAGCTTCAGTCTCGGTTAACCAGATTGGAACTTCATCTTATGTATTTCCTGATGTCCACATGAGCTGTGCAGCAGAAGCAAATAATAAAATTCGATTATTAGCCTATTTCTCCGCAGACCCAGATTGTTCAAAATTTAAAGAAGATGCCGGCACAGCCCAAGAGTATTGTTCTCCAGAAGCGCCTACGTTATGTGGCTACACAGCTGGGGCACACAATGACCCTTACCCATTTTGTTGGCCACCAGAGGGGGAGAATTTACCCAATTGCGACAACTCTATAAAATATGCTCCAGACCCGTTGCACCCTGAACTGACCCCCATCAAGTACATTCGAGTTGTAGTTCATATACTCCAAAAAGAGGATGCAAACGATAGGGATAACTTTACTGTGGCCGATTTGGATGTCATAAAATCTTGGTTTGATGGGCCTGAAGGAATCAATCATTTTTGGGCAAATCTTTGCCCTTCATCTGATGACTCTTCTCCAGACATACAAGATTCAAGAATTCGAGCTATCAATACAGGAACAATAGGCACTGATGTATTCTTTCATCCAGATAATAAAGGATGGGCCACGACCCTAAGAAATGTTTATGCCTGCCCATGTGGCCCCTGCTGTAGCGATCCCAACGATTGTTGTACAGACTGTGGTCCTCAATATTTATCTAATCTTACGACGCTTACCAATCGCTATATTTCCGGCAGTGGAGGGTGGGCGCCCAGCCTGTCAACGTCAGAAATTGCCGCGCTTTCAAGCTCGGATATTAGAAACGCCTACCATTTTTTCATTTCAAGAGGAGGTTGGCGTGATTGTAATAAAAATGGGATACCAGACGCTGCTGGCCCTGCTGGTGACAGCTACGACTATTGGACCCAAGGGTGGACAGATGACAATTCGCTTAACTGTGTGGGCAATCCTGCAACGACACCTCCTCCTACACCTGTCGCTATATTCTCTGGTGCCTTTGAGACTTACAAAAGATTAACCATCCCAAATTTCCAGTCACCAGTTTACAGCCAACTTCCAACTTCGGTTAGTGCAATGGGGAGAGGTTTTTTCGGGGAGTTGTACCATATAATGGGAGTTGATCATATAGCACCATTGCGTGTGCATCGTGTACATAGCAATGGTGACGATGGTTGCGACGATACTCCTTGGGACGCCCCTTCGAATGTGCTAGGTTGCCAGTTTGAAGGATATCCAGATTCCGTTAAATGCACTCTAACCCAATGCCAACTTGGCAAAATCCACTACTTCTTTGAGAGGCTGGACCCAGCTGTTCAGCGCTTTCCAGTGGGCAATGGCCTCCATGAACCTGTAGGAACTGGGCAGTACAACATGGAGGCGAGTTGCGACATAAACATGCCCGATATTGTCATATACAATGGCGAGGATATCACCTGGGACTTTAGTCGCCAGCTCCGCTCAAACGTCATTGTGAAAACAGGTGGCAAGCTCACCATTACCTGCCGGATAGGCATGCCGAACGGTGGTAAGATGACGGTAGAGAAAGGCGGCAAACTCACCGTAGATGGCGGCGAAGTTTACAACAACTGCCCCGCAGGCTGGAAAGGCTTCGTAGTAGAGGGCGACCCTAACTTAGTTTGGAATGCTCAAACACAGGGTTATCTAAGGCTTATGAACGGCGCTTTGATTCAAGGCGCTTATATGTCGGAAGTAATGGGCGGTGGAAGGATTTTCTCTACCCAAGAGTCCACGTTTTACAATTGCGGGAATATCACGATTTATCCTTACTCACAGAGCAGTAAGTGTTGGTTCTATAATACGAACTTTATCTACGATGGTGCCACAGCAACCATACCTATTGCCCATTTATCCCATGTTACGCTTGCAGGCAACCGGGGCAGCATTTTTTTCAATTGCGACTTTTCTGCAAAAAACATATCACAGGGAATGCTCGAACAGACTTACGGAATCACGGCGACCGGTGCTGGATTTTCTGTGAGTAACGGTAGCACCTTTACTGGTTTTTTCAATGGTATTTTCGCACAAAATTGGTTTCTAAGCCCCTTGTCCAATTTCTCCATTGGGAGCAGCTGTGTGTTCTCCGATAATAAAGTTGGCATCAATGCTTTTGGCACAAATAATTTTTCCATCATCGGGAATGTGTTCAAAGTTGGTGGTGGGGCATACGGCACTGATATAAGTACAAAGGGCATCGTAATGACAAACTGTACAGGCTACAATGTTGAAAGGAATACGCTAAGTGGCACTGGCAACGTACCCACTGAAAGAATTGGTATCCTTGTGGATAACAGCCTGACTGCTGCCAACCGTATCAAAGATAATACTTTGAGCTTCCTCTCCCGTGGCAACCAGGCACAGTTGGTAAATTCAGGTGCGCTATCTGGCCTTCAATACCTGTGCAACCAAAACTCAAACAATACCCGTGATTTTCTATCCATCGGCAGCATATTTTCGAAACAGGGAAATGGCAATGCAGCTAGAAACACGTTTACCAAATTGTTCCCACCAGATGGTGATTTTAGGAATGAAGTCAACACAATAAAATATTACCATTCTGCAGTAGGTATCGAGATTCCAGACCATGTGTACGGTGTTTCCAAAATACCGGCACAAAAAAATAATAGCTGTTTCGGTGATACTGATAATGACGGGACAAGCTTAGACCTCCTTACACCGACTGAATGGCAGGAAGCGGAGACGAAGTTCAACGATGCCAAATCGGTATGGCAAGCCGAGGCTGCTGGCCTGACAGCACTTTTGGACGGGGGCAACACTCCAGCGTTCTTGAGTCAGGTAGATGGTGCTACCCAAGGCAATGCGTTACAGGTAATTCAACAGCTCCAGGCCAACTCACCATACCTAACTAAAGAGGTGTTGATGGCTGCCATCGGTAAGATACAGGTATTGTCTTCAAATACTGTGCGGGATGTCTTAATCGCCAACCCGGATGAATTAGGCAAATCAGAACTGAGGACAGCCATTTCCAATGCCTTCCAAACTACGACAGTCGCAAGTATCCTATCACATTACAATGATGCCACAGCCCGAACAGCGAAGGAAACCAAGGTATCGGAAAACCGTGCGAAGATGTACTATGCTGCCGATAGGCTGATAAGCCATATCGCACAGGACACGCCCAGTGTCAACCTTACCCTGCTGCGGACTTGGTTAAGCAATAAGCAAAGCCTCGAAGCCGACTATGCCATCGTTTCTTCTTATGTTTCGGAGGGCAATTTCACCGCAGCCTACCAACAACTATCGGGGATAGCAAATACCTATATATTGGATGCACAGCAGAGCCAATCGCACAACAATCTTGTGACCTTGCTGGGCATCTGGAAAAACATCATAGACAACAGCATCCCCATCAACGGTATCCCGACAACGACCCTAAACTCCATTCAGTCTATAGCCGACAGCGAACCAAGGATGGCAGGTGCAATGTCTAGGGGATTGCTTAATGCGTTTTATGGGTATCACTATGAGGTCGTGGCTCTTGACCCAAGTGGACAGTTGCAGCCCCTGATACTTCCCGACATTGGAAATGGCGCTACCAACTTTGCCAATGGGCATTATATTACTGCCTATCCAAACCCGGCCAGAAAATCCGTTGCCTTCAATTGGCAATTGCCCAATGGTATTGAGGAGGGTAGTATCCAACTCATGGACATGCAGGGCAGGGAAGTGGAGCGGATGGCGATAACTGGGCAATATGGCAGCATGGATTGGAGAACCGACAAAGTGGATGCAGGCTTTTATTTCTACAAAATCAGGTTTGCCAACGGTGAATCGGGTATGGAGAAATTGGTCATCATCAAATAGTAATTCATTAGGTGGCAGGGGAACCCTGTCACCTAATTTTATATTAACTTGACATGAATAAAATACATGGACTATTTTTTTCGCTGTTTGTATTTGCACAATACTTGAATGGGCAAATCACTTTCAACAAGCTTATTTACACGGGCTTCACTTTCACAGAGTTTTCAGGCGTAGTAGCAACTGATTCTTGCTATTATATAAAGTCCACTTTCACGGATTCCGTTCCCCCATACTACCTTGGCCTTATGTTTTCAAAATTGGATTTGAACGGTGAATTAATCAATTCAACTACTATTTATTCTCCTGATAAGCTTTATGACGGCCTTTATTGCAATTTGATTGGCACCATGGATGGTGATTTCGTACAGGTTGCCGCTATGGGCGACTCTATTGCCAGGGCAATTTTAATCGTACACAACCCTGAACTTGACACCGTATATACGAGGCAATATTACGGCCCGTTATTTCCTAACCTCGAATATTTGGTTTCAAGAAGAGTGCTTCAACGGCCCGACAAAGGCTACGCCGTACTTTTTGGGCATGAGTCCATTGAAGATATAGACTTCGATATTTCCGTGCTGTTCCTGGATTCAGCATATAACCAAGAGCAGTTCAAGATATATGCGAGTACGTCGTTACAAGAAACTGCCACTGCCCTTATCCTCGATGATGATGGTGGCTATATCATCGGAGGCAACCGAGAAAACACCAATCATGTCTGGAAGAACTTCACCTACAAGACACTGATTATAAAAACAGATGCAAACGGCAATCCAGTATGGCAATGGCTTTCCCCATCCGGGCAGCTTTGGGGCGAGGCAGAGGCATTGGTTAAAACACCGGACGGTGGGCTAGTGGTGGCAAGTAGGAAAGGGGTGGAAATACCAATAAACCAAAGCGATGGACTGATAATATGGGATGCGCTTGTCTTTAAATTGGATGCCGAAAGGAATGTTGAGTGGCAAACACCACTGAGAGGCTCGCAACCCAGCCAAAGTACGCAGCTTATCGAAATGGTTGAAGCAGTTGATGGCAGCGGGTATGTTGTCACGGGGCAACTGGCAGATAATGTATCTGTTCCTGAACTACAATTTGGTACCTGGCTTGCAAAGGTATCACCAACAGGCGACAGCCTGTGGGCAAGGTATTTTACATGGGTTGATGGCCAGTTGCTCAGCCCAGAGCCTTATACTTTGTCAACCACACCCGATGGGGGCTATATCGTGGCCGGGATAACCTATGAACTTGGAATTCCGGCACCCGGCTGGGTACTCAAGGTGGATTCGTTTGGCTGCTTAGTGCCGGGCTGCCAGTTGCCAAACCTTACGGTTGAAGCCGGAAAGCAAGAAATCGAATTTTCTATTTACCCCAATCCAACCGCTGATTTCTTGAATTTCTACCTGCGGGGCCCGATGCCTTCAAAAAGGGCGATGTTGAGGGTTGTGAACAGCAGTGGGCAAGTGGTAGAAGAAATGAAGACCGAAAATTTGAATTCAACCTATATTGTGCCAATACATGACTGGGCAAATGGCGTGTATTGGCTGCAATATTTGGAAGAAGGCAGGGTTCTTCATTCGGAAAAATTTATCAAACAATAAAATATTCGATAATGAAAAAGCTATTGACTTTCATAATTGCGTTCATATCAGCTTTACAGGCTAGTGGTCAGATAGAATGGGTGTACGAACCGCCATTTTACAGTGATTATGCTCATACACTAATTTACACCAAAGCTGGCAACTATGTATTATTGCATGGTTTCGATGATACTTGCTGCCCTAGTAGGCTGACAAACCTTGACAGTAATGGTAGTATTATATATGATTTAGACAATGAAGATATTCCTATGGTTCCTGTTGGAAACATTATTTCAAACGTCCAGACTTTCAAGGATGTGTTTGAAATGCCAGATTCATCCATTGCACTATCTGCGGTCATTCGTTCGCTTGATACTTCGTCAGGTGAGGGACATGAATATGATGCAGTATTAAAATTAAATCAAGCAGGCGAATTAACGCAAATCATCAAGGTTTTTAGTCAAAATATTGACATCGGACTTTCCCTGTCCGATGGGAGTTATATCATATTGGATTTGAGTTCTTCACGCATATCCAGAATAGCGGGGGATGGAATAAATTTATGGCAAAAAAATCTTGTCGGGTACGATTGCCTAAGCATGTTAGTGACAAATACTGATTCAATAATCATTGCCACTGCGCAAGGGCTTATCGTATTAGACGGGAATGGTAATATTACAAGTGAACTTGGTGTTTTTGTTTTTGAAAAAATAAAAACGTACGGACAGGGAGGCATTGTTGGCGTGAAGGAAGATTCCATATACTTATTGTCCCCTGAACATGCACTATTAGCGAAAACTGGATTTTCTGGTGACAACATCAAAGATTTTGCTGCAAAAGATAGCGCTATAGTGGTACTGACTAATGCCAATTTTGTCTATCTGTCTAATGCCTCATTATCATTTGTGGATAACTTTCAGCTAATGGACGATATGCAATTTAAATTCATTGCCATAGGTGGTGAGAATTTAATCCTTTCTGGCAACGAAACGTATGGTGACACCGCTGCAGGACTGATTACGGTTTCTTCATTTATCAAAGAATATTCTTCAGAAGGCAGTGACTATGATTTGAGTAATGACGTTGGGGTTGTGGAAATAGAACAAGGCACTGCAGCAGATGTTGCCCAAAACAGCTCGTCAAGTTATACTGTCTTTTTTAAAAATGTAAAGGTCGTTGTTCATAACTTTGGCAATAAGCCAGTGAACACTTTGTATTTACGTGCTAAAAATTTCAGGTCAAAAAAAATCAACAACCTCTCATTACTTCCTGGGGAAGACATTGAACTGACATGGGAATCGCTTGAAAGTTATTTTTCGTTTGACCCTGCTGGCCAGTTGTTCAATCTCTGCATTTGGACCTCCCACCCTGATTTCCGCTTAGACTTTGATTCAAGCAATGATACATACTGTATGGACTTCTTGGTAAACAGCGGAGAAGTGCTCACACAAAACAATATTATCATTTACCCAAACCCAGCCTCCGATATTATCAATATCCAACTGGAAGTACAGCAACCAGTTGGCAATTTTGCTTTGCGAATCCTGGATGTAAATGGCAAGGTGGTAAAGGAGTCTTTAGCCGCACAAATGAAACCTTCCTATTCCATTCCCGTTAGCGATTGGGCTACAGGGATATACTTTCTGCAAGTGTTGGGCAATGGGGCAGTCGTGGATGCCAAGAAATTTGTAATCCTCAAATAATTTCCATCTGCCCCATTTCCGTCAAAACGTTGTGAAATAAAAAATAAACCTATTCGTTTTCTATCCGATTTGCCACTCCGGCAATCGCTTCAAACCAAATTCTTTCATCAAACCCTTTTCGCTCATGGAAAATCGCATTTCTATCATCATCACCGATGCTGCGCAGGAAGACATCCTCCGCCAAATCCAAAACTTGGATGGCTCCATGCCTTGGCTCATTACCCTCGACAAAGGCGAGGTTGTGGGCGACCTCAAACTGGACAAAGACTCCATCCTTTACCTCGACAAGACAGTCAACATCATCAACCAAAAAGACGACCTTGTCAGCGCCGACAAAAAAACAGAATTCATCAAGGACGTAAATTTTTACCGTTATATGATGCCCGTTGCATTGGCACACGAGGTGCAGGGCAACAAAATCCGCAAAACGATGATTCGGGTCGGGCAGGAAATCAATGCCGTTTTTCGGGAAGTTTATACCACCCTGCAAGTGCGGGCCAAGCACGATTCCTCCTACCAAACCTACCTGGATGAACTGGCACCCTATTTCAAAAAATTTGGAAGAAAAGGAGGTGGCGGCGGTACGGGCACACCCAAGTAATCCACGGTCGAGTGTACCCATTGCAAGCTCCAGCGTTGAAAATCCACGTTGGAGCTTTCTTTTTTCAAAAAAGACCTGTCATTTTTACAGTCCGAGCATGGAATTTTGAGGTCGAGCTTGCTTTTTACCAAAAAGACCTGTCATTTTTGCAGCCCCACTGTTCTTATCTGAACAGGTACTTTAATAAAACAAGCTTGTCTTTGAAAATTCATGCAGGAGTGCGCATTGCCTATGCTCAAGGTTTAGTCAAAGTTTAGACTTCATGATTTTCTTGTCCTCGCTCTTTCTTTTAGACAGGGTGATTTCCATCAAGTTTCACAAAATATTTGGCTCAATACAAACTTGGATATACCTTTGAACGAAACAGCCTAACCATTTTATTTTTGAATTTTTAACATCCTGATACTCAAGAATATGAGAAACCGTGCCATCATCACAAACGTAAAACCCTTGCTCTCAGACGGTAGCTACTATATCAAGCGGATACCGGGAGAGGAAGTCAAAATCACCGCTGACATCTATTGCGATGGAGACGAAGTGCTCCGGGCTTCTGTTGTTTACCAATTGGTTGGGGAAACAGCATGGCATGAAGCAGCCATGAATCCAACCGAAAATGAGCAATGGGAAGGAGTTTTTACGGTAGGAAAAACAGGTTTTTACCATTACCGAGTGGAGGCATGGGTTGACCACCTCGCCACTTGGTATCACGGATTTCTGTGGAAAAGCAACGCCGGCCAGAACCTGGCCACCGACATGTTGGTTGGAACCGGTTGGCTGAAAAAATCGGCAGACCAAGCAGATAAAGCCACTTCCAAACTGCTGCTTGGTTGGGCCAAAACCATTGAAAACCCTTCGAAATACAAAGAGGCATGTGAACTATTGCGCAGCGAGGAAGTCTCGACAATTCTTGGCAGATGCCGTTTGAAGCAGTTCCCAACTGTTTATGATAAAAACATGCTGGTGCGGGTAGGTCGCCCAAAAGAGCTTTTCAGTACTTGGTACTTGATGTTTCCACGCTCTGCGAGCCAAAAACCAGGTCAGCATGGTACACTAAATGATTGCAAAGCACTCCTTCCTCGAATTGCCAATATGGGATTTGATGTACTGTTTTTACCACCCATATTCCCCATCGGAGATACCAACCGAAAAGGCAAAAACAACAGTGTATCGGCAACAGAAGGCGACGTAGGTTCGCCCTGGTCCGTGGGAAATTCCGATGGTGGACACATGACGGTCAACCCCTTGCTCGGCAACATGAAGGATTTTGAAGCCTTGGTGAAAGACGCTGGCAAATTGGGTATTGAACTTGCACTTGACATAAGTTTACGCTGCTCTGCCGACCATCCCTACACGAAGCAACATCCTGATTGGTTCAACCTCTTGCCAGATGGACGCTTGGCGGTGGAGGAAGTGCCGCCGCTCAATTACCAAGATATCGTTGACTTCAATTTTGAATGTGACGATTGGCAGGGACTTTGGGAAGAACTGAAGAAGATTTTTCTTTTTTGGGCTGAAAAAGGTGTTCGTATTTTCTACGCCAGCACCCCACACCACCAACCATTTGGTTTTTGGAATTGGTTGATTGTTGAGGTTCAAATCGCCTACCCTGATGCGATATTCATCTCTGGGGCATTCACCCGTTCTGTCATTCAGGAGGAATTGGCTAAGGTTGGATTCAACCAGTCGTTTACCTATTTCATCTGGCGAAACTCCAACAAGCACGACCTGCAGCAGTACATTACAGAGATGGTAAAGGGCGACACTAGCGAATATTTGCACCCTAATTTTTTCACCAATACACCGGATATCCTGCCCAGCTACTTGGCAGACAAAGGCGAAAACGCTTTCCTGCTTCAATATGCGCTGGCTTCCATGATTTCCTCCAACTGTGGGGTGTATGGCCCCGCCTTTGAATTGATGTACAACCAGCGATTTCCGGGCAGCAAGGAACGTTACAACCATTCAGAAAAATTTGAAATTGCCAACCATGATTGGTCGGCTCAAAACAAACTGACGGATTTCATCACCAAGTTGAACAGAATTCGCAAGGAAAATCCTGCCATGCACAACATGTTCAACCTGACCTTCACAGGTACAGATAATGACCACCTGATAAGCATCGTGCGGGCATCCGATGACCGAAAAAGCATCATTTGGTGCATCATCAACCTTGACCCAGCAAATAACCATTCCGGTTACGTGGAAGTACCAAAGGAACTCCTCGGACTGAAGGGGAAATGGTTCAACTTGGAAGTGACGGACTTGCTTACCAACGAGACTTACCACTGGTTCAATGATTGGAACTTCGTGGAATTACGAATAGAAAAGTATCCACTGCATATTTTGAAGATGGATATTGGATAATAAAAAAGGGCGCTCCATTCGGCAGCGCCCTTTTTCATTAGTCCTCGATTGGTCTCAAAACAGCCGATGGCGTGAACTCCCAATTCATTAATTTATAAAAATCAAAAGCATGAGGGTTCAGCAAATACTTGCTGGCCTTCTCATAATCGTTTTGATTCAGCACATGCAAATCACTCAGCACCAATCTTGAAAATTCAGTATTGATGTCCACCAACCGAGGTGGAATTTTACCAGTCTCATCTTCTATATCTTTCATAAAAAGCGGCATAATTTCCGCTGTTCTGGTGGTCGAAACGATGCAACCTTTGTAGCCAGCCTCGAACAATTTCTTAACACCCATTCCTAGAATTGTACATAGCGTCAGGTCGAAAGCAACCGGTGCGCAGCAGCGCAGTTCATAGCCTAATTCCACGGGCCTACTTTTGATGTCAATCCCTAATTCTTTTAACCGACGTTGTAATAAAACGTTGATAATGTGTGCTTTACTCACGTTACCCAACTCCGGGTGGCCATGTGCGTCGAAGGTAAAAGTAATGCCACAATTCCTAATATCCTCCTCGTCCATGATATGAAAAACGCCTTCGCTGACGATGGCAACGCCGTGGTCAACATGGTTGATTTTCCGCTTTATCATGGAAGAAATAATGAGGTCAACGATGAGGTCGAGCGTCACCTTAACCTTATTAAACATCTCTGGAATAATGATGATGGGATAATGGCAACTTGCCCCGATTTCGAAAGCTAGGTGACCAGCTGAGCGTCCCATCGAAGAAATGACAAACCAGGTGCTGCTCGTCCGGCTATCTTCGTAAATCGTGTTGCCGATCCTAACGCCTTCATTTTTAGCTGAATTGAAACCAAAGGTCGGCATCAAATCCGGTAAAGGCAGGTCATTATCAATCGTCTTAGGGACGTGAATATTCTGGATGGAGATTTTTTGGCTTTCCAGCCATTTGGTCAAGCGGTTGCTGGAAGAAGCTGTATCATCACCGCCAATGGTGACGAGGAGTTTGATATTGTTTTTTACAAAAAAATCAGCCGAATACTCGTGGTCCTTTGGCTTGTAGCGACTCATTCGGAGCGTAGAGCCACCCCTTGGGAAAATTCGGTCGGCGTAATGGAAGTCAATGTTGACGGTTTCGGCATTGCCATTGAACAGGTTTTTGAACCCGTCATGGATGCCAATGACATTGTAACCGTCTTTCAAAAAGACCTTGGCAATAGTGGAAATGACTGTGTTGATGCCAGGAGCAGGGCCCCCGGCGCAAAGTATGGCGATTGATTCTATCATTTACTTGCTAGTTAGTGTTGATGAAACTACAAGTGCGAAATGTAGGAAGTTTCAACCAATCAAGCCATGAAATTTTGCTTCCAAAAAATCTTATCAGTTAAATTTTACAATAACAGGCAGCCGAGCTTGCACACCTTTCATACTTAGCCAGCTTTTCACTTGCTTATAATTTGGATAAATTGCCGTCAACTCCCTTTGAACAGCTTTGCCTTGAATTCCGCCGTCCTCCCCTTCTCCAGTCAATTCATTGATAAACTCTTGCATTGGTTCAGGTTGCTTGGGATATTCATTCAATCGGTAATTTTCAAGTCCAGAAAGTTTGGCAGCTTCGGCGATAGCCATGTCCAAATTTCCAATCTCATCCACCAAGCCAATTTTCAAGGCTTTTTCCCCAACCCAAACCCTACCTTGGGCAATCAGGTGGACACTGTCTGGGGTCATGCCCCGTCCATCGGCTACCCGCTTGAGGAAGGTGGCATACATAGCTTGCGTGGAATACGTCAATTGCTCCGCTTCTACTAGCGAAATATCGTAAAACGGGTTCACCCCTGTGCTGTATTTGGCTGTTTTCACGGTATCCCAGTGGATGCCCAATTTTTCGTCAAACAACTTCGAGGCATTTGGCATCATGCTGAAAACCCCAATAGAACCAGTCAAAGTGTTAGGTTCAGCGTAGATTTTATCGGCATTGCAGGCAATATAGTAGCCACCTGAAGCGGCATAATCGCCCATGGATACCACGATTTTTTTGCCAGCCGCCTTGTTCAACTCTAATTCCCGCCAGATGTTTTCCGAAGCAATTGCACTGCCGCCACCAGAGTTGATACGTAGGACAATCGCCTTGATTTTGTCGTCTTTTCGGATTTCACGAAGAATTTTCACATATTTTTGGTCAACGATAGTACCTCGCCCACCTTGGTCCATGAGAATATCACCTTCGGCAAAAACCAATGCAATCCTATCCTTCGCCTTATAGTCTTTTTTCTTCGTAAAACTGGCAGCATAGTCTTCCAAGGAAACCACGTTCAAATCATCGTCTTCCTTGATTTTCATGCGCTTTTTCATGCCTTCGATGATTTCATCCGTGTAGCCAATTTTGTCAGCCATACCTAGCGCCACCGCATCTTCTGCGGTTCGGACTTTCAATCCATCAGCGATTCCACGCAGCGTAGCCACCTCCAATTTCCTTGATGCAGCAATATCCGTCAGGAAATTCGTGTAAACTGGTTCCAAAAACTCCCGCATTTGCAAGCGGTTTTTATCGGTCATTTCATTCAAACGAAAAGGCTCAGTAGCGCTTTTGAAATCACCTGCATAAAATACTTCCATCTTGATACCTATCCTATCCAACATGTCCTTGAAAAATGGAATCATTGCTGAAAAGCCATGAAAATCAATGTTTCCAAGCGGATTAATATAAACGGTATCAGCCGCCGAGGCCAGATAATAAGCTCCCTGGGTATAATATTTTGAATTGGCGATGACGAATTTTCCGCTCTCCCGAAACTTGATTATCGCCTTGCGCATGGTAGCAGCAGATGCCATTCCCATCCCCAGCCCATTTTCTGGGTTCAGGTAAATACCTTTGATTTTGTCGTCCTGTGCCGCATGGTCCAGCGTTTCAACGATGTCCGTCAGGCCAAGCACGTCTTTTTGTTTTAAGGAGAAAACGTTTTTATCTACATTGTTGGTTTGCTCCGGTATCTGCTGAGTGAAATCAAGCTTAAGCACCGTATTCTCAGAAACGGAAACAGATTTTTCGCTGCTACCAGCGGCTGCGATGCCGATAAACATTATTACGAAGAACAAGCCTACAAAAGCCAAGGTCACTCCAAGGCAGGATGCAAAGACATTTTTGAGGAATTGACTCATTTTCTAATTATAAAAGATGATTGGTTGATACTTTTCGATAGGTAAACAGCGAAAGTAGCTCTCCGCTTTGCGGTGATGAGTTTTTATAGATGAAAAAGGCATTTACCCATACCAAGGCACTATTTTTCAGGTAAAAAGACTTCGGCCATCATGCAACGGGCACTGCCGCCGCCATATGTTTCTATCGTTGGAATTGGGGAGGAAAGAATATTCGTATGCCTTCTAATTGCTGCAATTTGTGCATCGTCCAGCGAATCAAAGGCTTGCCCTGACATCACCAAAAAAGTCTCGCCCTTTCCGTTGCGAACCTGAAGCATATTACCTGCAAAACGCATCATTTGTTCATACGATATTTCGATAATTTCTTTGTCAGTAGCCTCAAACTTCTTGCAAAGCATCTCCTCCTCGATTTCGCTTTGGACGCTGTCCAAACAAATCACGACGAAGGTTTCACCCAGCGCCATCATCACGTTGGTATGGTAGATTTCCGTGCCATCGCCATCCACCGCATGAAACGGCACTGCGGTATAATCCATTAATTTACAGAACCTTAGCAACAAATCATGGTGTGTTCGAGGGCTTAGGCAGGCGTACACTAGCTTATTTGGACGGTCAATAATCATGCTGCCAGTCCCCTCCAAGAATTGGTCAATTTCCTCGTACTCCTGCAACTGGATTTTCTGCTCCACCCGAAACTGTTCTTGAATCCCACGAATGATGTCGTCCCGGCGCTCCAAGCGGCGAACTTGGGCCGTCATCGGATAAGTAACGATGGTGCCATTTTGATGAAAAGTCACCCAGTTGTTAGGGAAAACAGCATCGGGTTTCAAAGGGCGGTTGGTATCTTCTGCAACGATGACATCCACGCCCACAGCACGCAGTTTCTCCACAAAAGCATCGAATTCAGCGAGTGCTTGGCGGCTGATTTCTGCACTCGAAAGTGACTCGTCATTGGTTTGAAAAGCATTGCTGGCCGCAGTTTCTTCATTGAAACCAAAATTGGCTGGGCGAACCATCAGGATATGGGCAGTGGTCTGAGCTGTTTCTTTAAGCATTATTCAGTTTTGTATTTCTGGGGGCAAATAACCAGCTTTTTGAACAAAAAACAGACTTGTCTTGCAAATTGGCGATTCCTTTTACTAAAATTGCCTCCATCAAATTTCATTCATCCACCTTCCAATTTCACAAGACATGAAAAACACTCGCCGTTCCTTCGTAAAAAAACTCGCAGCTGGTGCTGTTGCAGCCAGTTTTATCCCAAAACAAGCTTTTGCCGAAGGCAAAGTAAAAATCCTGGACTATGAAAAGTCGGACCAAAAATTTAGCCCAAATGATAAAATCCGAGTGGCCTGCATCGGCATGGGAATCATGGGGTTCAACAATTGCCGCTCCACCGTCAAAGTGCCTGGTGTCGAATTAGTAGCAACTTGCGACCTTTATCAGGGCCGTCTCGACCGATCGAAGGAGGTTTTTGGCGACCAGCTTTTTACCACAAAAAATTACAAAGAAATCCTTGAGCGCAAGGACATTGATGCTGTCATTATCGCTACCTCCGACCACTGGCACGACCATATCGCCATCGCCGCACTCCAAGCCGGCAAGGCCGTTTATTGTGAAAAACCGATGGTGCAACACTTGGACGAAGGCAAGGCAGTGATTGATGCTCAAAAGAAGTCTGGGAAAGTGCTGCAAGTGGGCAGCCAAGGCGTGAGTGGCCTCACTCAAAGAAAGGCTAAGGAGTTGTTTGCCTCCGGTATCATCGGTCAATTGATTTCCGCCGAAGCCTGGAACGACCGTCAATCCTCGAATGGTGCGTGGCAATATTCCATCCCAACGGATGCCTCAGCGAAGACAGTTGACTGGGACAATTTTATCGGTGATGCGCCGAAAATGCCCTTTGATGCGACCCGTTTTTTCCGCTGGCGCAATTACCGGGACTACGGTACAGGTATCGCTGGCGACCTTTTCGTGCATTTGTTTTCCGGCATCCACAATGTCACAGGTTCGACTGGACCCGAGCGGATTTATGCTAGCGGTGGCACTCGATATTGGAAGGATGGTCGGGATGTACCTGATTTGATGCAAGCCATTTTTGATTATCCCGAAGCAAAAACGCACCCTGCTTTTAACCTACAACTGCGGGTAAACTTTGAAAGCGGCGATGGTGGTGGGCAAAAGACCAGACTGGTAGGAACGGATGGCGTCATCGAACTGCGAGGTGAAAGTGTGGTGGTTACTCGGCACAAAATGGATACGCAGCCAAGCTACGGCGGTTGGGATACTTTTGACACTTTCACCAGTGCCCAGCAAAAGGAGTACGAGGCATGGTTCAAAGCCAAATACCCAAGCCTCCCTGCTACCATTTTAGAACCTGCCGAGCAAGCCTACAAAGTCCCCGAGGATTATGACGACCATTACGAACACCATGTCAATTTCTATGATTGCATCAGAAATGGCAAGACGCCGGTGGAAGATGCGGTTTTTGGTTTGCGGGCGGCAGCACCTTCGCTGGCTGCGAACTTGAGTTATTTTGAAAACAAGGTGGTGAAATGGGACCCGGTGAATATGGTTCTGAAATGAAAATACAAGGATTCAAGAATTGATGCCGTTGGTTTTGAGTGACCAGCGGCATTTATTTTTGGGCAAAAAGTGCGCAAACAATACCTGCCGCAACTCCCGCATTCAGTGATTCAGCTCCCCCACCCTTCCCCCTCGGTATTGAAATCCGGTGGGTCAATTTACCTTGAATTTCTTCGGAAAGTCCACGGCTCTCGTTGCCGATGGCAATGATGGCTGGGCTTTGGAGGGTTTCTGAGAAAATCGAAGTACCATCCAAGACAGTACCATAAACTGGAATTTCAGACAGTTTCTCTCGCAAGTCCTCGAAGTTCATTTCCACGCATTTTACCCGAAGGAAAGCACCCATGCTTGCTTGAATGACCTTGGGGTTGAATGCCTCCACACTGCCCGGCGAGCAGAAAACCCACGGAATGCTGAACCAATCCGCTATGCGAAGGATGGTGCCGAGGTTTCCGGGGTCACGGATGTCATCGAGGTAAAGGGAAAGGCCATTGGCCACTGCTTTTTCATCAAAAACTAAATCGGGTTGTTTTACAACCAAAAAAACCTTGTTCGGTGTGGAGAGCAGGGAGATTTTCTTTAGCTCGCCTTCGGCAACAGGGATGATGGTTTCGACATTCTGAAGGAGCTTTTTGTTTTGCTCCAGCCATTCCGGCACAGCCACCACGGTTTCGACGTGGAAGGAATCAGCCATCAGGGTTTCATTGGCCAATTTTACGCCTTCCACTATGAAATTGTGATACTTTTGGCGGTGTTTCCGCTCCTGCAAAGATTTAAGGTATTTTAATTGATTGATGGATAATTTCATGTCAAAATCAAGGTTTGAGAATTTTGGAGTTTCGGTTCCAAGCGCTTTTTTACGATGAAAATAAGAAGATACCATATCCTTTCATCCCTCCTTTTGGCGCTGCTTTGCAGTTGCAATACTACCCAGTTTTTGGATAAATCGAAGGGCGAGATTTACTTGCGCAAGAACCAGATTGAACTGGATGAGTCGAAAGGCAAAGTGAAAGGCAAATCCAATCTGGTAGCGGAACTATCAAAGCTTTTTGTCAAAAAGGAGAACCGACGGATGTTCGGAATACCGAGGCAGTATTTTTACTATGTTGCTCAAGATACTTTTGACAAGTCGAAATTTGGATTGGCCTTCACCCGCTGGGAAGCAAAACGGGGGGAACTGCCTGTATTTTTTGATTCTGCCTCGGTGCAAGAATCGAAGTTGGCCATGGAATCCTACCTTCAAAGCCGGGGCTATTTTTTTGCAGATGTTGGCTATTCAATAAAATTCAACAAGGATACCACCAAGGCAACAGTCACTTACAAAGTGCATCCGGATGGAAGATTCACGATAGATTTACTTGAATTTCAGAGCAAGGATACTGCCATGCAGCAAATCCTGAAGGAGATTTCCCCAAACTCCCTGCTCAAGCCGGGTAGCCCGGTAGATGTGAAATTGTACGACCAAGAAGTCGTTCGTATAACCAAGCACATGCGGGACAATGGCTACACTTATTTTTACCCGCAATATATTTCAACCTTGGAAGGATTTGATAGCTCAAACGTGGACAAAACGGTGAGCATCCGCCTTAAAATATTGACGCCTCCTAAGCTCGAAAACCATGTAAAATATACGATTGGAAACATTTATATCTTCCCGGATTATGACCCGTCCACCGACCAGGTGCTGCCAGATACATTGATTGAAGGCTTGTTTTTTGGGAGCAGTGGCAAGCCATTCAGGGTTAAGCCACGCACGCTCGCAAGTTCTGTTTTTATTCGAACTGGAGAGATTTATAACCAAGAAGCACTGGACAATTCCCTGCGGCAATTAGGTGCGCTAGGCGTTTTTCGCCCACCTACTTTGAAAATGGAAGAAGACCCCCGCAATCCCGGCAACCTAAATATGTACATTTTCCTCACTGCCAATAAGAAATGGGAAATTGGCTGGGAGGGCGGTTTAAGCACCTCAGAACGACCCGCACTTGGGAACAAAAACCTAATTGGTGTTTCGTTCAATCCTTCCCTTCGGAATCGGAATTTTCTACGTGGGGCCGAGCTTTTAGTCGCCAATTTGAATTTTGGCGCTGATTTCAGTTTCTTTAGCGGGAAGGCTGAATTATTGAATTCGCTCGATTTTCGATGGCAGAACGACCTATATTTTCCCCGATTCAGCGATTATTTTGGTCTTTGGGGCAAACTTGAGAAATGGAAGGTTACGGGCACTGATTTCAATAATAACCTGAGGCAAAAGGCTACCAGCAGAGCTTCAGCCAGCTATAATTTATTGGATTTGAGGGGTAATTATTCCCTACAATTCACCAATCTGTCCTATGGGTATGATGTACCAGTTTCTATCAATCACAAAGTTTCCATCAACCATTTTGGCATTGACTTGGTCTTGCCTAGAATAACACCTGGGTCAAGTTTTGATGACCTTCTCAAACAGATTCCTGCACTCCGCACCAGTTTCGCCAAGCAATTCATCACTGGTTTTCTGTTCAGGGACGTAAATTTCGTTTATACCAGCCCGCCTAAGCCGAGTCGTGGTTCATGGTATTTTAGGGGATATTTCGACATTTCGGGCATGGAGGTTATGACGGCAAATGCCATTTATGACGCCATTTCGGGCAAAAACACTGGCTTCAGTTTGGGTGGTGTGGAATTTTCGCATTACGCCAAGCTAGAGTTGGATGGCAGGCATTATTGGCAGTTTGGTGCCAACCGCAGCTTGATTTTAAGGTTAAATGCGGGGATGGCAGTCCCTTTTTACAAATCCAATTCGATCCCCTACGTCAAGCAGTTTTATGCAGGGGGCCCTTATGACATTCGCGGCTGGTACACCCGGGAGCTAGGCCCGGGACTTTACAAAGATGAAACAACAAATGACCTAGGCAATCGCAATTTATTTTATCAGGCAGGTGACATCAAACTGGAGTACAACCTGGAGTACCGCTTTCTGGCAGCAAGGCCATTTGGCATGTTCAATATTTATGGTGCTGTCTTCTTGGATGGTGGCAATGTTTGGACAAAAGATTTTGACCCAGACCGGATAGGTTCACGATTTACTTTGAACAAGCAAACGGACGACCAAGGAATTATTACGGAAGATGTTTTTTACAAAGAAATGGGCATTGCCACCGGCTTTGGCGTTCGATTTGATTTCAGCTATTTCATTTTCAGGCTCGACTTTGGCACTCCAATCCGCAACAACTACCCTGACCCAAAACGGAGCAACAGCTATTTCGTTGACCCAAAACTTTGGGAAATCAACAAATTTGGGGATGTGTTCGGCAAATTCAATGACAATATCCGCTATCAGTTGGCCATTGGATACCCTTTCTAAGTCAAATTCCGCTTGACTATAAAGAAAGTTTAAACGTAAAAATCGAGGATTACCAAGCTGCAAAAAACCAGGCTGGCTATGCCATTGGTCGTAAAAAAAGCCAAGTTCACTTTCCTTAAATCGTTAGGTTTTACCAAGGTATGCTGGTAAAAAAGCAGCCCAATAAAAAATGTAACGGCTAACCAACTCAGCCAACCAAGTTGCATGTGGGTTTGGGTGGCCAGCCATATCCCATACCCGACAAATGCTGCGCTCACCAAATGCAACGCCTCGGACAACCTCAAAGCTTTCGATTTTCCAAGAATGGCTGGGACTGAATTCAGCTTTTGCTCACGGTCAAATTCTTCATCCTGAAGTGCGTAGATGATGTCAAAGCCAGAAACCCAGGCAAAAACTGAAAGGGAGAACAAGATGGGAAGGAAATCAAAATGCCCGGTGACTGCTAAATAAGCACCAATCGGGGCTAATGCTAATCCCATTCCAAGCACAAAATGGCAAAGCGGTGTGAAACGTTTGGTGTAACTGTAACCCAAAACGATAGCCAATGCCACCCAACTCAATTTGAAGCAAATAGGATTAATGAACCAAGTCGTAATGATGAAAAGGGCTGCGCTGATGAGCGTGAAGGTCAATGCTGCATTTGGCGAAATAACGCCCGCAGGTATTTCACGAACCGCTGTCCGAGGGTTTTTCGCATCAATCTCCCTGTCCAAATACCGATTGAAAGCCATTGCAGCGCTTCGTGCAAAGACCATGCAAAGGGCAACCAACAATAATAGCCAGGGTGAAAACATGGCACCATTCGATTCCATTCCAAGCACAAACCCCAGTATAGCAAATGGCATTGCGAAAATCGTGTGGCTAAATTTTATGAGTGATAAATATTTTTTCAAGTTCAATTTTTTTCGCAAGGTTATGGAAAAAACAAAATGGATGGTATTGGGTTGGTGAAAAGGCAAAAAAAAACCTGCACACCAGTACGGTATGCAGGTTCATATTTTTTTTTGCTAAAAAATTAGTGCGATTGTGGAGCACCAGCAGCTGGAGCCGCTGCGTTCGGGTCAGGAATTACATCACCTTTGATGTAAATGATAGACTGAACAGGGTCAGTATTGGCAGTAATAGTAACCTGCTTAGTCTGTGGTCCACTTTTGCCTTTGCTATCAAAGTTTACCCTGATTTTTGCAGTTGCACCTGGAGCGATTGGCTCTTTAGGCCACTCAGGAACTGTGCAGCCACAGCTACCTTTAGCGTTACTGATTACCAAAGGCTCTTTGCCAGTGTTTTTGAAAGAATATTCGTGTTCTACCTTTTCACCAGCTTTTACTTTACCAAAATTGAATTCAGTTTCAGTAAAAGTCATAACAGTTGTTGGGCCTGTTGGTGCTGCAGGCTCAGCAGGGGCAGCGGTTGGGTCCACATTGGTGATAGGCTGGCCATCTATTGGCGCACCAGGTTGTGCAGCTGCTTCCGTTGCAGTGCCAGTAGTGGCAGCAGCAGTGTCAGCGGCGTCGTTCTTACAGCTGGCAAAAGCAGCTACAGTCATAATAGCGAGGAACCCAAGTTTGATTTGCTTCAACATTTTCTTAATTTTTTTTGTGATGAAATTTTTTGATGCGATTGAAAACAGCGGCGCAAAATTAGCGATTTTTTGAAAACAAAATATCGTTCTGTTTGGCTTTACAAAATTAAGCCAAACTCATGCCCAGTCACTTACAACGGCTATCGAACAAGTGTTAACGGGGTGTTAAAACACCAAAGCGCCCGGACAACTGATTGCCGGACGCTTTGATTCAAACAAGCTTTTAATCAAAAATCAATACTTGATGGTGACTTTGTAATTGTCGTCGTTGTCGTTGTTGGCAGTAGTAATTGTGATAGTGTTCACTTCTACCAAGTAATAAGTGTTTGTTGAGCTTTTGTAAACTGCAAACACATCGCCTTCTGATACTTTATCGCTCACTGGGAAGGTACCCCAAACAACAAGGTGATCTTCGATGGTTTGGTTTGCAGGTGTGAAATTTGCACCAGCATCATACAATTCAATGATTGCCTCTTTTGAAGCTACTGCTCCAAAGTCAGTACCAGTGCTAGTGTTTCCTACAAATTTCACAGTAGTACCGTTGATGCCGCCTAAGCGACGACGCCAGTTAACTGCTTGAGAAACAGCCTGAGAGTCAATGCCCATGTCACGAAGCTCTGCCATCAGGTAGCTATTGTCACCACCAGAGCTGAGTTTCGTGCCAGTGCTGGCACCATTATCGAGGTCAATGCCACCCCTGCCAACTGGGCCGCCAGCATTCCATAGCTGGATAGTAGCACCTGTGATAGTCTGAGTAAGTGGAGTCTCAGGTGCTGTCACAGTAACGGTAAATGAGTCTTCATCTGACAAGCCACCTTCATCATCTACTTTCACCGTGTAAACGGCATCGCCTTCAGTGGCAGTAACCTTGATTTCGATATCCCAAGACATTGCATCAGTTGGTGTAGCAATAAGGAATGGGTTTGCACTAGCCAAACTGCCATCAACATTAAAGTCGTCAATAGAAACCTTGGTTGATCCTTCATAAACCGTGACTGACTTCAAAGCTTTTGTGCCCTTTGTTGCGCTAACAGTTACAGTAACGTAAGTATCATTACCTTCAACTACAGTTGAAGGTGTTGGGCCAGCTGAGATGCTTACAACTGGGGAAAGGTCAACTGGGTCTGTGTCGTCACCACAACCTGTCGTGAAAACTGCCACAGAAAGCAAAAGTGCACTTGAGAAAATCCAAAGAATTTTTTTCATGTTGATTTAAAAATTAAGTTAAGTGATTATGGTTTAAGAGTTTGAAAGTTTCCTGTGTCTGACTTTTGGGATTCATTTTTCCTTTTGTCAAATGCTGAACCTATTCAAACTTAAATTTACATTTTGATGGTCTATCCTTAAAGAGGTCACAATTGTGTTTTGTTCACTTTTTTGTACAATTATTTTGTCTTGCGTCCATTTTTTGACCTGAAAACGTACAGAAAGGTGGGAATGATGCCTGTCAAATGATTAATATTTTGTTAACGGCAGCGCAAAGAAACAGCTTTTCTTTGTGGCCAACAAGAAACAACCTGATTATTCTCAATAAAAATACTCGTATCAAGTGCTTATTTTGCGCCGTGTTTTTACACCATCAACACTTACAATACATTGATTATCAACATTTAAACAGCTATCATGTCTATAAAAATTGAACATACCGTACTGGAGCGTTTTCTACGTTACGTAAAGATTGACACCCAATCAGACCCTACCTCGAAATCCATTCCATCCACGGAGAAACAAAAAAACCTAGGGAAGATTTTGGTGAAAGAGCTCAAAGCCATTGGTATTTCTGATGCGAAACTGGACAAGTTCGGCTACATCATCGGTACTATCCCATCCAATACGAAGAAAAAGGTGCCCACCATTTGCTTCTGCTCCCACATGGATACCTCCCCAGATTGCAGTGGCGAAAACGTGAAGCCGATTGTTCACACCAATTATAAAGGTGTCGAAATAACACTTCCCGACGACCCAACACAGGTGCTTCGCCCAAGTGAGCACCCCCACCTTGCCGACCAAATCGGCAATGACATCGTAACTGCAAGCGGCACCACCCTACTTGGAGCTGACAACAAGGCCGGCCTTGCCGAAATCATGGATGCCGCTGCCCATTTGATGGCTCATCCTGAAATCAAGCATGGTGAAATCAAAATCCTTTTCACACCTGACGAAGAAATTGGGCGAGGCGTGGATAAATTGGACATGAAAAAGCTGGGGGCTAAGTTTGGTTATACCATTGATGGAGAAAAAGCAGGAACCATCGAGGATGAGACTTTTTCAGCAGACGGCGTACTCATCACTGTACACGGCGTGAGCGCACATCCCGGTTTTGCGAATGGAAAAATGGAAAGTGCCATAAAAATAGTAAGTGAAATCGTAGCGGCGCTGCCTAAGGAAGGGCTTTCACCAGAAACCACCGAAGGCAAACAGGGCTTCATTCACCCTGTAGTGATGGAGGGCATGGTGGAAAAAGCGACAATCCGTTTCATAATCCGTGATTTCACCGATGAAAAACTGGCAGAGCACGAGGATTTGCTTCGTAAAACGATCAACAAGGTGCTGCAAAAATACCCGAATTCCACTGCTGAATTCAAGGTGACGGAGCAGTACCGGAACATGAAAAAAGTGTTAGATCAACACCCGGAAGTAATGGAAAATGCCCTTGAAGCAGTGCAACGTGCAGGGCTTGAGCCTTTGCGGTCCAGTATTCGAGGTGGGACGGATGGGTCCAGGCTTTCATTCATGGGGCTTCCTTGCCCAAATATCTTTGCTGGTGAGCATGCTTTTCACTCAAAACTGGAGTGGGTTTCGGTGCAGGATATGGAGGCAGCCGTACGCACCATCGTGCATTTGGCCATGATTTGGGAAGAAAAAGCCTAATTTTTGTTACAGTTTTTATCGAAAATAACTGCCCTTAACACTTGGCCAAAGCCGTTATGGTTTCTTAACAAAACGCCTGACGTCTTTAACTTGATTTTAGTAGGTGTGAAGTGATAACCCTTCTACCTTGCTTAAAAGAACACAGATTTTTCCATCAAAACGATTCAGGCCATGCTAAAATCATCTTTAAAATCCATCCTGATTGCGTTCTCAGCTTTATTGATTTTGAGCGCATGTACCCGCCCCGAGAAATTGCTCGAACGTGGCAATTACGAAGGCGCCCTTTCTGCCAGCATCAAAAAATTGTCTGGCAAGAAAAAGAAAAAAGTCAAGCATGTAAAGGCGCTGGAAGAATCATTCTCTAGGGCCACCAATGCTGATATGCGGGAAATTGCAGTGCTTCAAAAAGAAAACCGGACTGAAAATTGGGTCAAAATCAACCAAATTCATCGCCGCATCGGTTTGCGCCAGCAATTGATTGAGCCACTGCTCCCGCTTTACGCCAGCGATGGATACAAAGCTGATTTTAAATTCGTGAAAATTCAAGACCTAGAATTGGAGTCCAAGCAAAAAGCGGCTGATTTCTGCTATTCCGAAGGGGTCAAGAATTTGGAAGAGGCTGAAAGAGGCGACAAGGTTGCGGCCCGCCTTGCCTACGAAAACTTTGAAGACATTCAGCGCTACTACAAAAACTACAAGGACGAGTCCAAGCTGATGCAGCGGGCCAGGGAACTTGGAACTGTGAATGTGCTTTTCAAAATCGAAAATGACAGCCGCACAATTTTGCCAAAGGATTTTGAGCAGGAAATCAAGCGGATCAGTGTCCGTGATTTGGACAGCGACTGGAGAGCCATCCACTTGAACCCAGCCGGCAAAACCCAGTACGATTACACCGTTGTGATGCGCCTGACCGAAATTGCCGTTTCGCCCGATTTGGTAAATGAACGGGAATACATTGACGACAAAACCATTGAAGAGGGCTGGGAATATCTGCTCGATAAAAACGGAAATGTTCGAAAAGACAGCGCTGGCAACGACATTAAAATCCCCAAAAAAGTCCTTATCAAAGCAAGGGTTTTCGAATCCTACCAGCGAAAAGACGCACATGTAGGTGGTCGGTTAGAGTTTTACGATAATATTGACCGGGAGGTGATTCACACGGAACCATTAGCGGTGGATGCTATTTTTGAAAACTACGCTGCCCGCTTTGATGGCGACAAACGGGCGCTCACACAAGAGTCGAAGAATAAAATTGGTAATGCACCCAGGCCTTTCCCAAGCAGCGAGGCGCTGATTTTACAAGCTGCTGATTTATTGAAACCTGTAGTAAAAGATAAAATCGCCCGCAGCCGAATATTAATTTGATTGTAGGGCTTGAAAAAAAGGTCGGGCAAAACAATTGTTGTCCGACCTTTTTTTTACTTCGCAATTCCTTCCTCCAACATAATCAGTGACACACCGGGCTGTTTCCACCAATCATTTTCCTTAAGTTTTTTCAACGAAACCATCCCTTTCCTGTAGTGAAACTTCTTCCCGGAATAGTATTCGTGTATTTCTTCAAAAGCATCCACCGGCAGCATCTGCCAATCCTGAAAGCTGACATAAACAAACAGCTTCACATCTTCGCAAAGCAGAGAAGGCGCTTGTTTGAGTAGTTTTTTATACTCGTATCGGTAATCATACCGCAGTGCTGACAGGTCGGCAAGAATGGCTGAAGCGGTTGGGAAACCGCCTGCACCTTTCCCGTAAAAAAACTGCTCATCGGCCAGCGCACTCGTCAAAACAACGCCGTTGTATTCCTTCCTGACCGTGTGAAGCAAGTGGGGTGGTTTCACAAATTGCGGCAGCACAAAAGCCGCCACTTCGCCGTTCGGCTGCTTCATGGCCCTAGCGACCAATTTGATTTGAGCACCTTGTGCAGTAGCTATTTCGCTGTCAATGGAATTGAGTCGGTGAATACCATGGCAGAGCAGCTTGGACGGATGAGCGACGATGCCGTAGGCATGGGCAAGCAGCAAGCAAAGTTTGTTCAGCGCATCGTGCCCTTCCACATCCAGGGAAGGGTCGCTCTCCGCAAAACCAAGTGCTTGTGCCTGTTCCAAGGCGGCTTGATAAGTCAACTTCTCTTCAAAGATTTGGGTCAAAATGAAATTCGTGCTGCCATTGATGATTCCCTCTACGCCATGCAGCAAGTCGTTGTCGTAGTATTCCTCTAAATTTCGGATAACGGGGATACTGGCGCAGCATGCCGATTCGTAGAGTAATGGCGTCCCATATTTTTGTTGAAGTTCAATCAATTCGGCTAGGTTTTCGGCCACCATCTTCTTGTTGGCGGTAATGACCGCTTTACCTCGGCGGAGGCTTTCCCGAACGATTTCAATGGCAGCTGCGGCATCATCCGTCATTTCAACGATGACGTTAATCGCCTCATTCTCAAGCAGTTCCGTCTTATCGGTAGTAAAAAATTCAGCTTTAATGTTGCGAGCCTTGCCTGGGTTTTTGATGCAAATCTTAGCGACCTTCGCTTGGAGGGAAGGTGTGTGGTTCAGCACTTCAAAAACTGCACTTCCGACTACCCCGTAGCCGAAAAGGCCAATGTTCAGACTTTTTTGATAGGACATTTTGGTAAATTATTTTGATGCATTTGCGTTACTGCACCGAACATTTACCAAAAGGGGACTGCGCTTAGGTAACCTGCCAAAATGAAAAAGCTCATCTGGCAAGTCACCAGATGAGCTTTAATATTTTGAAAAACAGGAATTTTCAGCGGATTAAACACTCACAGCGACTTATCTGCCCTTGCCATGTTAGCAAGGTTGGAGTTGACACCTTATCCCGATTTAACATCAAAGACAGGTTGTCAAGGCGTCGTAGGGCCATATCCCTCAGCCTTTCTTGATAAGTGTTGCGGCTCAATGAACGAAGTTGCAAAGATAATTGTCTGCCAACTTTTTCAAGTGTATTGGGTGTATTAAATTTCAGTTTCGAGTAAAATTTGCAACAGTTCCTGCTTTAACTGCGCTTTGTCCACCGTCACCACACCGTTCTTTTCCACTACCTGGCCGCCAGCCAAATTGGCCAACAGCGCAATTTCTTCGCTCGCCAGCCCAGCGCCAAGTGCCAGGGCCGCAATGCTGATTACCGTATCTCCTGCGCCACAGACATCGGCAACATTACGTGGCTTTGTGGGGTATATTCTTGCTGTTTGACCGTCATCTAGGAAAATACCAAATTCTGAAAGGGTAATTAAGGTATTGGCACATGCTAATTTCTCCCGAATAGCTGAAGATGCGGCACTCAGAGCGGGCAAATTTGGCATTACTCGAAATCGAAGTGCATCAGAGACTTCCTTTAAATTTGGTTTGAAAAGGTCAGCACCTTTGTAATTCCAAAAATTACGGAATTTAGGGTCAACACTGATTGGGATTCCCCGTTTTTTACAAACCTCCATCAAGGCAATGATCACTTCCTCCGTTAGTACCCCTTTGTTATAGTCTTGAAGAATCAGGCCAGTGACCTTTTCAGTCTCAAACAGTTCTAGTGCTATTCTCAAAAATTCTTTGGTTTCATCATGGGAAAGCTGATGGGTGTTTTCCCTATCCATCCGAAGCAATTGCTGGGAACCTGCTATGACCCTGGATTTTACCGTGGAGACCCGAGTGGAGCTGGTGACTATTCCAACACTTTCGAGTTTATTGCTTTTCAGTTTTTCAAGAAAAACCTGGCCCTCGGCATCTTTCCCAATCACCCCACAGAGAATCGTACTTGCTCCAAGTGCCTGTAAATTGAGCGCTACATTCGCTGCTCCGCCAAGCCGGTTTTCTTCCACTTCAATTTCCAAAATAGGCACCGGTGCCTCGGGAGAGATGCGTTTGGCACTTCCTGAAATATATCGGTCAAGCATCACGTCGCCCACGACCATAATCCGTTGGTTTTCAAAGGAATGGAAAAGTGAATTTGGATTTATTCTAGGTTTGGGCATGAAAAGGAATTTGATAAAAACAAAAAAGCCGACTTCCAGTGAAGGAAGCCAGCTTATTTAACCCCAAAAAACCAAATCTTGAAGCAAATCGCTTTGCTTTTATATCTTAAGTTAAATTACTTTCAAATTGAATGGTTCATCTTGTGAACCCTGTGTGGTTGAATGTATCAACGATGCAAAGAAAAGAACTTTTATCGAACCAATCCAAATTTTTTTCAATCTTTTTTAGAAAAAATGTTGGTACAAGTGTTGAGATATTCGCAAACACCAATATTTACTAGCATTCTCACAGTGAAAATATTTTAAATTTATTTCTTCCAGCCAGTGGCATAAAATCAACAGGGCCACTTCGGGCGCTTTTGATGGAATTAATTTCTTAACATAGGCTACCTTTACGCGCTAATCTTTAAAACTGTTATCTTCTAAAAGTGAAATTAATCGTCTTTATCACCATCATTCTCATTGCAGCTGGCTTCTATTGGCAGGAAGGTCAATCTGTTTCTGGTGTAAAAATGGAGAGCAATCCCAAAAACATCATTCTCATCATTGGCGATGGGACTGGGTTGGCACAAATTTCATCAGGATTTTACAATAACAACCTCCATTTCAGCCTTGAAAACTTTCCTGTAATTGGTTTTCAAAAAACCTATTCAGCCAACAACTTGATAACCGATTCGGCAGCCGCCGCTACGGCAATAGCTAGCGGTGTTAAGACAAACAATTCTGTTTTGGGGCTGGACAAAGATGGTAAGCCAGTAAAGACGATACTTGAGGAGGCTAGTGAAAACGGATTGGCCACAGGAATGGTCGTAACTTCCTCCATTCAACATGCCACCCCCGGTGGTTTTGTAGCGCACAGGCAAGCCAGAAACCTTTACGAAGAAATCACCATTGACCTGTTGAATTCAAATATTGACTTTTTCGTAGGTGGCGGCAAGCAATATTTTGACCGCAGGGAAAACGACGACCGTAATTTGATAGACTCTTTAAAGAAAAAGGGGTTCAATGTCTATGATTATTTCAATGATAATCTGAACCAGATTTTGCAAGACCCAACCCATAAGTTCGCCTTTTTCACGGCTGACAACCAGCCACTACCGGCTTTCCAAGGAAGGGATTACCTACCTCAAGCTTCAAAAATTGCGATGAATTTCCTCCATTTGCGGAGCACCAAAGGCTTTTTTCTGATGATTGAAGGCTCTCAAATTGATTGGACTTGCCACGCGAACCAAGTCGAACCAATGTACAGCGAGCTGCGTGATTTCGATGAAACCATTAAAAAGGCGCTTGAATTTGCCAGAAAGGATAAAGAGACTTTAATTATTGTCACTGCCGATCACGAAACAGGCGGACTGGGCTTAAATGGAGGAACTTCAAAAACCCTAAACCCCAAATTCACCACCAACGGGCACACCGCTACCATGGTTCCGGTTTTTGCCTTTGGGCCTGGGTCAGAACTTTTCCGTGGGATTTATGAAAATACAGAAATCTACCATAAAATGCGGGTGGCCTTCGGTTTTTCAGAAAATTGAAACCAAAAAGCTAAACCGAAAGAAGAAATTTAAGTTAAAAACAACAAGCTTTAAACCAGCCTAACTAAAATATCACCAAAATTAGAAAAATGACTACTGAATTGATTGATAACCTGACGATGATTGAACAAAGCGCCAAGGATTTTTCAGAGGCGTACATTCGGCCAAACGTGATGGATTGGGACGAATCCCAATATTTCCCGATGGACATGTTTCACAAAATGGGCGAGTATGGATTCCTTGGGGTGTTGGTTCCAGAAGCATACGGTGGTGTTGGATTGGGCTACCAAGAATACGTATCCATTATCGTTGAAATTGGAAAAGTCTGCGGTTCCATTGGATTATCTGTGGCAGCGCACAATTCACTTTGCACCAACCATATTCTCTCCTTCGGAAGCGAAGAACAGAAGCAAAAATACCTGCCCAAACTTGCCAGCGGTGAATGGATTGGCGCATGGGGCCTCACCGAGCCAAATACGGGCAGCGATGCTGGTCGGATGAAATGCGTTGCACTAAAAGATGGAGACTACTACGTCCTGAACGGCACCAAAAACTTTATCACTCACGGCAAGTCAGGGCATGTTGCGGTGGTCATCGCACGTACCGGCGAACTATTGGACAGCCACGGAATGACCGCTTTCGTTGTTGAAAGAGGAACTCCAGGGTTTTCTGGTGGCAAAAAAGAGAACAAACTAGGTATGCGGGCCAGTGAAACGGCTGAGATGGTCTTCGATAATTGCCGACTCCACAAAAGCCAGATACTTGGCGAAGTTGGAGATGGCTTTATCCAGTCACTCAAAGTATTGGATGGTGGTCGCATCTCTATTGCCGCCGTATCATTAGCTATTGCCAAAGGCGCTTACGAAGCTGCCGTAAAATACGCTCAAGAAAGGGAACAATTTGGCAAGCCTATCGCCAGTTTTCAAGCTATCAGCTTCAAATTGGCCGATATGGCTACAAAAATTGAAGCGGCAGAGTTACTTACTCGACAGGCCGCCGTCTTAAAAAACGCAGGGAAAAAATGCACCAAGGAATCGGCGATGGCCAAGTATTATGCTTCGGAAATTGCCTGTCAAGTCGCTAACGAAGCAGTGCAAATCTTTGGAGGCTATGGTTACACGAAGGATTTTCCCGTAGAGAAATTTTACCGGGATGCTAAATTGTGTACCATCGGTGAAGGGACAAGTGAGATACAGAAGGTGGTGATCGCGAGGGAGTTGTTGAAAACCTGAATCTAACTGTCATTGTCAATTACTTAACGTAAAATTCATCTAAACCCCCACCCCAACAGGGGTGAACCACTTACCTTTGTAACAAGATACAACACGACTTCAAAGTCTTTTTTTCGTTGGAAGAAGAGCTAATTTTCAAGCTACTTGCATCATTTTTCAGGTTTACATTTTTCCATCAGCCTTTTGTAATTACCTGACGCTATAATTTATTGATGTTTTCCTAGTTGGCAAAAACTAACTGGGGAACTTAAACTAACTCAAAATTTGACATGAAAAAATTATTTACCTTTTTGTTTTGTATCACATTGTCCATGTATTCATTTGGACAACTTGCAGGTTGGGATTTCGACCCGCTAACTGGAGGAACTAATAACTTCGGCCCAAGCCCCTACTCTCCTACCACAACCTCTCCTAACATTACTGTTGTTGGTTTAACAAGAGGCTCTGGCGTTGGAACAACTGGTTCCGGAGCGGCGAATGCTTGGGGTGGGAATGCCTGGGATGAAGGAACAGACCTAGCTACAGCAATCGCTGCAGGCAATTTTGCTACTTATCAGCTTACTCCTAATCCAGGATTTACTATGTCCTTATCAAATATTGGGTCTTATAATGTCAGAAGGTCAGGTACTGGGCCAACTACCGGACAATGGCAATATCAAGTCGGTTCAGGTGCTTTTACCACTATTGGATCCCCAATAACATGGGGTACTGCTACTAACTCAGCTGGCAATACACAATCATTGATTGACCTCTCAGGAATACCCAGTTTACAAAACGTTGCACCAGGAACCACCATTACATTTCGAGTAGTAAATTGGGGCGCAGGTAGTGCGGGTGGCACATGGTACCTTAACGATCCGGCAAGTCCTACTGGTGGTGCGCCTGGTGATGATTTCACGGTAAATGGTGTTGAAGCTCCATTGCCTGTGGAGTTAGTCTATGTTGATGCATCTATCAAAAATGAAATTGTCAAGATTAAGTGGGAAACCGCATCTGAAATTGACAACTCTCATTTTGTAATAGAAAAAAGCACCGATGGTAGGAACTTCCGTGAAATCGGAACCGTGATGGGAAATGGTACAAGTTACCAGTTGAACAACTACACCTTCACCGATGACGCACCTGCAAAAGGCATCAACTACTACCGCCTTAAACAAGTAGATTTTGATGGTAGGTTCGAGTATAGTAAGGTAGTATCGGTTCGGTTCGGAAGAGGAGAAGAACAGATGCTGTTGTACCCTACCCTAGCTGCGGAGGAAATACAACTGCGTTTCCCCAATTCAACTGAGGTAGAAGGCACGATTCAGTTTTTTGACCAAGTTGGGCATTTGGCAAAAACGCTCGCCTTTGAAAGTGATATTTTTGAATTGCAGATACCTATTTCCGAACTTGCAAGTGGCCACTATTTTGTGAAAATACAAAATGGGTTGGTCATTGAGACCTTGCGTTTCACCAAACGATAATTTTTCCACTACTACCAAAAAACAGGAAGGGTCATCTTGAAAAAAAATTCAAGATGACCCTTTTTTTATTTGGTAAACCGCCCGCCGTTTTTACCTTTGAGCTTCTTCTTTAACCTACCTACAGTTATTTTCCCTTAACATTCTCATTTTCAACCAGTTGTACTATGGATGCACTACTTCTGTATGCTTTGAAGAGGCCATCCTGAAACCGATTTGCAACCGGCGGCTGCTCCCAAAGCAGTGAACTGCCAACAAGTTCACGCTCTTTTTTTCTTTTTTTAGAGCCTATCCGGTAACCTCGATTGAGTCAGAAAAAGTTGGATTTCAAGGTTCTGACGAAGGATTTTTTTGACAGCATAGCATCGCTACGGCTTCAAAAAAATACAAAGTCAGGTTCTTGAAAGGCGCTTTTTATGGCCAAACGAGGTTATCGGATAGGCTCTTAATATCAATAGCCACATGCATGCTCGTCAGGGTTTCGGTTATCGCCTACACCTTGAAGCTTGCCGTCAGGCAGCACCATCACTGCTTTGATGAGCGCCATCCGGTCCACATTTTCCAACTTGTGGCCCATGCCCCAGAGTTGCTTTCTGATTGTGGTGTCAATCGCAGCATTTTCACAAGTAATCACATCTGGCAGCCATTGGTGATGAAATCTTGGCGCCCAAACGGACTCGTCAAGGCTCATTCCATAATCTGTTACACCGAGCAAGGTCTGCAAAACTGCCGTGATGATGGTAGAACCACCAGGGGCGCCCAGCACCAAGAACAGCTTCCCATCTTTTTCTACGACGGTAGGTGTCATGGAACTTAACATGCGCTTGCCCGGCTGGATTGCGTTTGCCTCAGCGCCAATTAGTCCGAAATAATTCGGAACACCAGGCTTTGAACTGAAATCGTCCATTTCATCATTCAGGAAAAAACCGGCACCCTGCACGATGACTTTTGAACCATAGTTTAAATTCAAAGTGGTCGTCACCGAAACAGCATTTCCCGCTTGGTCAATGATGGAAGTGTGTGTGGTCTCAAAAGTCTCCACACCGATTTTCACCTGAGGCCCAAGCGTGCCGCTTGATGTTGCCTTGGTCGAATCAAAATCCGCCATTTTTTCCTTCGAATAACTGGGTTCAAGCAAGGAATCAACAGGAACTGGGTAAAAATCATTGTCACCCAAGTACTTCGCCCGGTCGGCGTAAGCTCGCCGCTCTGCTTCCACGATGACATGAACCGATTTTGAAGACTGAAAACCATACTCGCCAAGTGGAAAACCTTGCAGCATCGTCAGTATCTGCATCAGCACAATCCCTCCGCTAGACGGCGGCGGCATAGTGATAATTCTATAGTTTTTGTATTGCCCGATAATCGGCTTTCGCCATTTTGCTTCGTAATTTTTCAAATCCTCCAGGGTGATAAGGCCGCCCCCACGTTTCATTTCCGTTACAATTTCTTCGGCAGTTTCTCCTTCGTAAAAACCCGCAGCACCTTTGTCACGAATCAGTTCCAAGGTCCTAGCGAGGTCTGGTTGAACTAGCCTATCGTTCATTTTCCAAACTGCTTCCCTGACAAATGGCTTTGCATCAGCGTTGGCTTCCTGAAATTTTTCCTTGTATTCATTGAGACGGGCAGCCTCAGATTCCGTAATGGCAAAGCCCTCCGAAGCCAATCGAATGGCAGGTGCAAGAATTTTTTTCCAATCTTTCAGCTTGCTATATTTTTCAAAAGCCAATTCCATCCCAGCCACAGTGCCCGGCACACCCACCGCCAAATGCCCTTCTTTGCTCATGTTCTCAAGCACGTTTCCCTCGCCATCGAGGTACATGTCACGGGAAGCAGCTGCTGGCGCTTTTTCCCGATAGTCGAGTGCATCGGCAGTGCCATCCGCCAATCGGATGACCATGAACCCACCGCCTCCGATATTTCCAGCACGAGGGTAAACCACTGCGAGTGCAAACTGAGTAGCAATGGCTGCATCCACCGCATTTCCACCAGCCAGCAAGGTTTCCTTTCCGACCATCGCTGCCAATGGATGCTCCGCCACCACCATGGCCGAGTCCTCGACCACATTCTGAACAATCTCGTAAGGCGGTTTTGGTTCCGAGAATTTACAGGCGCTTGAAATTAAAATTAATGAAAATATGCAAAAAAAGATATTCCGTTTCATATTGGTACGGTAGTTGGTAAATATTACAATGAAATTAGATTGGTAAACTTTATCAAGTCACCCAATTCAAATTGGTTCGTGAAGGTTTTTGGTTTTTGGTTTCAGGGAAATTTCTGCTTACTTATTTTTTGACGAGCTTAATTGTCATAAAAGTTATGCTACAAATGCTATTCATTTTCAATTGCGTAGGTCCTCCCGTGAAACCTAAAACCAAAAACCTCATGAACCACTGATTAGAGAGGCCATGCTAAAAACTGCTTGTTCCTCACACTTTGAAACACATTTCACCGGGATGCTCGAAACAGCACCCCCCGTTGTAAAGGCTCCCGGTGACACTTTTTTTTGAAATACGAACGATGGGTTATGCCAAGGTTCGTGTTTCAAAATTCTGTTTAAAAATCGCTTCAAACGCCTACCAATCGTAGGTTTCTGAATAAAGTTTGGTTAATTATTTTCATGGTTATGTTGTCGTGCCATCCTTGTGATGGCACTTTTTTTTGCCCAAAATCGTTTATCCCTCCTTTCTCGCCCCTCATCCCTTTTGTTACCTTTGCCATCAAAACAAACCAACGATGCTGACTGCAATTTCACCGATAGATGGCCGCTATGCGGGAAAAACAAAGCAACTTTCCGAATATTTTTCCGAATTCGCACTGATTAAATACCGGGTGCTGGTAGAAATCCGCTACTTCGTTGCTATTTCCAAAATCCCACTGCCTCAGTTGGCGCAAATTTCCCTACAAAAGCTCCAAGAAGTAGAAGCGATTGCTACCAATTTTACGGTTGAACAGGCACAGCAAATCAAGGACATCGAACGAACCACAAACCACGATGTGAAAGCGGTGGAGTATTTCATCAAAGCTGAATTTGACCGCATCGGCCTATCGGATTTCAAGGAGTTCATCCACTTCGGCCTGACTTCGCAAGACATCAACAATACGGCAACGCCCATGCTAACGAGGGACGCCGTTGAGGCCAGTTTTTTACCTGAAATAAAAATAGTGCGGGACCTGCTTTTCGATGCTTCGCAAAACTGGAAGGAAGTATCACTACTAGCCCGCACCCACGGGCAGCCCGCCTCCCCTACCCGCCTGGGCAAGGAGTTCATGGTATTTGTGGAACGCCTTGATGAGCAATTGCGTCAGCTAAATTCAATACCTTGGCGGGGTAAATTTGGTGGCGCCACCGGCAATTTCAATGCCCACCACGTGGCCTATCCTTCCATTGACTGGGTTGCTTTCGGCAATGATTTTTTGGCAAAAGACCTTGGATTGGTGCGTTCGCAATTCACGACGCAGATTGAACATTACGACAACCTCGCCGCTGTTTTCCATGCGCTCAGCCGCATCAACACCATTCTGATTGACCTCTGCCGGGACATCTGGACCTATATTTCGATGGATTATTTCAAGCAAAAAACCGTGAAAGGTGAAATCGGCTCCTCGGCCATGCCGCACAAGGTCAATCCGATTGATTTTGAGAATGCAGAGGGCAACCTCGGCCTTGCCAATGCCATTTTTGGCCACTTGGCGGAAAAGCTCCCAATCTCCCGTTTGCAACGAGACTTGACGGACAGCACGGTGCTCCGCAATGTGGGTGTCCCTTTTGGCCACACGCTCATTGCTTTGCAGTCTATCCAAAAAGGGATGAGCAAACTGGTGTTGAACGAAGCTAAGTTGAAAGAGGATTTGGAAAACAATTGGATGGTGGTAGCCGAGGCAATTCAAACCGTCTTGCGAAGAGAAGGCTACCCGCAACCCTACGAGGCACTGAAGGATTTGACCCGAGGGAAAGCAAAAGTTACTCAGGCCGACATCCATGAATTTATTGACGGACTTGCAGTTGGTGAAAACATCAAGGCTGAATTGAAGCGGATTGAGCCGGGCAATTATGTAGGGGTTTAGTTTGCCGAAAAATTGGGGTTTTGATTTTATAATACCTTTCGGTTTTCTAATGATTTTAAAACTGTGAAAGCAGAAAAGGCTGTAATTTCCATATTATTCAATGCCACAAACGAAGTTTTGACTGCTTTTCCCACCTAAATGAACTAGCTTTGCAGCGTTAAAACCATTGAGCTATGGCGTTACAAGTACAAAATCCATTGCAAATCATTGCGAAGAAATTGCCCAAGCCACTTCGCAACAAATATTTTATGGCCATTGCCATCTTTGCGGCCGTCATGATTTTCTTTGATAAGCACGACCTGCTTACCCAATGGAAATTACGGGGTTCGGTGAAACGGTTGGAGCACGACAGAGCCTACTACGAAGGTCGGCTCGAACAGGCAAAATTGGACCAAGAGAATATCAACGTAAATAAAGAACAGTTCGCACGGGAAAAATACCACATGCACAAACCCGGCGAAGATGTTTTCATCATTGAAGAAAAGAAATAACTATGAATTGTGAACGGTTAACTGTGAACAATCCACACTTCACCGTTCATAGTTCACAATTCACAATTCACAATTTATAAATGTCTGTCTTAGTAAACAAAAACTCCCGCATCATCGTCCAGGGCTTCACTGGAAAAGAAGGCACCTTCCACGCAACGCAAATGCTTGAATACGGAACCAACTTAATCGGAGGAGTTACTCCGGGGAAAGGTGGTTCGCTTCACCTCGAAAAGCCAGTTTACAATACCGTGGCTGATGCGGTAAAACTGGGCGGGGCCGATGTTTCTGTCATTTTTGTTCCACCTCCATTCGCAGCGGATGCCATCATGGAAGCGGCGGAAGCTGGCATAAAAGTTATCATCTGCATCACAGAGGGCATTCCTGTCCAAGATATGGTGAAAGTGAAAGCCTATTTGAATGACAAACCGGGTTCCAGGCTCATCGGGCCAAACTGCCCGGGTGTTATCACGCCGGACCAAGCAAAATGCGGCATCATGCCCGGCTTCATTCACAAAGCAGGGCGAATCGGTATCGTAAGCAGGTCTGGCACACTGACCTACGAAGCGGTTGACCAAGTCACGAAAGCAGGAATGGGGCAATCCACTTGCATCGGAATTGGTGGCGATCCTATCGTGGGAACTACCACCAAAGATGCCGTCGAACTACTGATGAACGACCCAGACACTGACGGCATCATCATGATTGGTGAAATCGGTGGCGGGATGGAAGCAGAGGCAGCACGTTACGTGAAACAGTTCGGCACAAAGCCTGTCGTTGGTTTCATTGCTGGACAAACAGCACCGAAAGGCCGTAAAATGGGCCATGCAGGTGCTATCATTGGTGGAGCTGATGATACGGCGGAGGCAAAGATGAAAATCATGGCAGAATGTGGGATTCATGTCGTGAAATCACCTGCTACCATCGGCGAAACCATGCGAAAAGTATTGGCCGGAGAGAACTAATTTCCGCTGAAAATAACAAAGAAGCCTACCGTGACTTGACTTGCGGTAGGCTTTTTTATTGAAATAATTTGTGGGACAACTCCGATACACATGTTCAGGTAAAACAATTTTTAAAAAAACTTAAATTGAAATCTTTTCCCATCTGATTGATTTCAAATCCGTTAAACATACATTTTATTTTGCATTCAAAATATACCCCATGCACTAGCTTTCATTTTACACAAACGGGCAACGTTTTTGCCTAATGTGTGATAGAAGAAAAGAAATAAAGGCTCCATTCGGAATCGGTCAAATCAAATAACTGAAGCTAAAAAATCTATCTTACTCGGCTTCATATTTGATGTAAAATCAAGAAAAACTACTTCCTTCTTTCATTTCCTTTAGTTACGACACTTCCATTGACTCAAGAAAAAGGCTACACATCAAGTCGAAGTTTACAAGCTCGATTTGGCTCAGGCTGTTCGGTATTTTGATACTTTGCTTTGGTGGCTTCCTCTTGAAGCTGCCAATTGTGAAAGCAAGAAATCACTAACAACCTGGCTCAGTTGAGTTGGTCAAGCGACAGCTTGCTGTAATTTTTTTCACACTCCAATTCTTTAACTTAAATCCAATCCCATGGTGAATCCGGCAGTTACTCCGGCATTCAGGAGGCGACTTTTTGCGTTTTTGTTAGCTTCCTGCACATTTAGCATTTTTGCTTTTGCACAACCAACGCCTGATATTACTGGTGTTTCGGTGGCATGTCAGTTCAATGCTTATGTTTATTCGACACCCTTCGTCGCTGGCCATACTTGGTCATGGACAACCACAGCGGGTGGCGTTATTACTCAGAACAATGCCAATTCAATTGAAGTCACTTGGTATGGCCCGCAAAACAGCACCCAAACGGTCAGTGTTGTTGAAACCGATCCAGTCAATATGACCTCTGGGGCTGATTTTGAAACGGTTTACATCGTCAAACAAATTTTGACTTGTGAAAACTCGGTTCAAGTCTCCATTGACCAAGACGGCGTTTCGGAAATCACGCCAAATATGTTGCTGGAAGGAACGTACAACACCTACGGGAGTTTCACGGTAGAAATCTATACCCAAACAGGGCTTTTTATCGGAAATTCGCTGGATTGCAGTCACGTCGGAAAGACCTTGACCGGTAAAGTTAAGGACAGTTGTAGTGGCAACTCTTGTTGGTCTTCGATTATCGTTGAGGACAAGCTAAAGCCATATTTCGACTGCCCAGTTGCCCCTATCGAAATCCGCTGCGATGAGAAGATTGATTCTATCCCACATCCACTCGTCTTTGATAATTGCGATATCAACATCGAAGTCCATCTGGTAGGCTACCAAGTGAACAATACCAATATCTGCAATGGGGTCTGGATTACCCGCAACTGGACCGCAAAAGATGACTATGATAATGTTGGCTATTGCTCCGAGACCTTGCACATCAGCCCAAACGGGCCAGTGGATTTTCCGAAGGACACCACTTGGACTTGCACCCAATATGGTGCCTATCCACATATCACGGATGCCACACCCGTGACCGACAGCCTACATACTACTGGCTCTGGAAGGCCCTACGGGGTTGGAGGGCCATATTGCCAATACAATTATTCACATGTGGATGATACACTTGTTGTTTGCGGAAACTCCTTTAAAATCATACGGACTTGGACGGTCATCAATTGGTGCACAGGCCAGGTCATTCTTGAGGATTTTGAGGGGGACAAAAACCAACAGTTAATCAAGGTGATGGACTTCAACAAACCAAGCATTACCGTACCAACTATTATCATCAACGCTAATTTACAAGGTGCGTATCCGAATCCATGCGCTTCAACCGGGCTTTTGCCTGCCCCTACGGTCTTCGATTCCTGCAACCAAGTAACCGTAAGGATTTTCACCGCCGTTGGCGAGGCTATATATGTGAATGGCGTGGACGGTAAAGCAGGTGGAAATGTGCCATATCCTGGTTTAAAAATTGGTGCCCATATCGTCACCTATAAAGTGACCGATGCCTGTGGCAATTTTACAGAAATAAATGTGGTGGCCCAGGTCGTTGACCAAATTGCACCCACCCCAATTTGTGTATCCTTCACGGATGTGACGCTTGGTGCCAATGGGTTTACCGAAGTATTTGCGGATGCCTACAACCTAGCGAGTTATGACAATTGTTGCCTCGACCATTTTTTGATTAAAAGGCTGAGTGAGCCTGAATCCAGTTTTTCAAACTCTCTCGACATCAGTTGCGACGATACACCGGAAGTTATGGTGGTCATGCGTGCGGTGGACTGCTATGGCAACCACAACGATTGCATGGTGGTGACCAAAGTGAAAGATAAAATCAACCCCATCTGCATCCCTCCGCAACAAAAAACCATACCCTGCACGGATGTGCCTGCCGATGTGACCCAAGCATGGTTGAATGGATTTGGCGATGCCAATTTCTACGATAATTGCGATGCTACGATGGTGGAACTTCCTTACACAGAAAACATCAATTCCTGCGGCGAAGGCCACGTCATCCGTCACTGGAAAGTGACTGACAATTCTGGGAACGTTTCTGGGGTTTGTGACCAACATATTTATGTGGTGCCGAATTCAGATTGGATTATCAAGTTCCCGGCTGATTTTTACGGTTCATGCGACGATATGGTGGACGCTCAGGATATTGAAATCGTCAATTTCGGATGTGACCTCTTTGCTGTCTCTCACGAAGACCAGTATTTTGCGCTGACGTTGGGCGACAGCGCCTGCTACAAAATCGTGCGCACTTGGAAAGTCATCAACTGGTGCACCTACAACACTTCGCTCAGTTTCCAAGTCGTTAACCACAACCCGCTGGGTGTGTGGATTGACGAGGAAGATTTCAACAATTACGGGGCTTACCAATACCAGCAAATCATCAAGATTTACGATGATACACCGCCTGTTTTGAGCTATCCTTTTGCTAATATTTTCTGTAGTATTGACGCTAATTGCGCAACTGGCGACGTGTATTTACCCATCCAAATTGATGGCGTCTGCTCCAATGCATTTACGGTGGTTTACCACCTTGACATCAATAACGACTTGACTTATGACCTGAACGGGACGGACTTTTTCGATGGCCAATTGCCGATAGGCAAACACCGAATCGTTTACGTAGTGCAAGATGGCTGCAACAATAACGCTCAAATCGCCGTGAATTTTGAGGTGAAAGATTGCAAGAAACCAACGGCTGTTTGTGAAAATGGAATCTCTGTGGAACTGATGCAGACTGGCATGGTGCCTGTTTGCGCAGCAGCACTTGATTACGGTAGCTACGACAATTGCCCAGGCGACCTGATTATCTCCTTTTCGCAAGACATCAACGACTCCTGCCGGATTTTCACTTGCCTTGATTTTGGGGTAAACCCTGTCAGCATTTGGGTGACGGATGCCGCAGGAAACCAAGATTATTGCGCTACTTTCATTGACGTTCAGGACAATATGTTCGCCTGCTCAAATGGTGCCCCGCTCGATGGATTGATTGCGACAGCAGAGGCAGAACCAGTGGAAGGTGTGATGGTGATGCTGAACAACAACAATGGCCAAAACCTAGACTTCACGACGAACTCGGATGGCACGTACCAATTCCCGGGAATGACCATCGGTGAGGACTACACCATCACCCCGCTCAAAGATGACCAGCCGCTGAACGGTGTGACCACTTTCGACCTCGTGCTGATTTCCAAGCATGTGCTTGGTGTGGCAAAATTCAATTCGCCTTACCAAATCATTGCAGCGGATGCGAACAAATCCGGCACCGTTTCCACTTTCGACATGGTGGAAATCCGCAAGCTGATTTTGATGATAAACCCTGATTTCCCGAACAACACTTCTTGGCGGTTCGTAGAGAAAAGCTTTCAGTTTCCGAACCCAGCCAACCCTTGGCAAACGGTGTTCCCCGAGGTCATCAGCATCAACGATTTGCCTGCTGCGCAAAGCAACTTGGACTTCGTGGCCATCAAAATCGGTGATGTGAACAGCAGTGCCAACGCAAATGGCTTTTCAGGTGGCGAGACGGGTGACAGGAGCATTGGTACCTTGAACTTCACCATGGACAATATTGCCTTTCAAGCTGGGGAAAATGTAACCATGACCCTCAAGGCAAAGGATTTCAATACCGTGTACGGGTTCCAATTCACGATTGATTTCAACCCACAGTTGCTTGATTTTCAAGATGTTGCACAAACGGCAATCACAACTGGCGGCAATTTTGGAACAACCATGACCAATCAAGGAGCCGTCACAACCAGCTGGGAAACGAACCCACCAATGACGCTAGAAGATGGTGTTCCGGTTATCAAATTGAACTTCAAGGCAAAGGCAGACGGCTCACTTTCTGAAGCAATCGCCCTCACATCCAGGTTCACAACAGCGGAAGCTTATGTGGGCGAACCCGCCGAGCTGTTCAATATTGGTCTAATCATCTCCTCTGGAAACACTTCGGCAGCTTTGGATGAGGTACGACCAGATTTTGAACTGTTCCAAAACATCCCGAACCCGTTCAACAAAAAGACAGTGATTGGCTTCCAATTGCCAACGGCAAGCGATGCCACGCTGACTGTTTTCGATGCGACGGGCCGCAAAATCACGGTCATCACCAACAGTTTTGCACCGGGCTACAACGAAATCGAATTGGACCGGAATGCCATCCCAATGGATGGATTGGTTTACTACCGACTCGAAGCCGGAAGCTATTCAGCCTCCCGTTCAATGACCATCTTAAAATAGTTTCGAGTTATGAGCTGTAAGCTACGAGTCATGGAAATCCAGCTCTAAACTCGCAGCTCAAAACTCGAAACTCATAGCTCCTTAAAACCTAAAATAGATAGATTTGGAGTAAAATTTGGGCCGCCTCCCGCAAGGGGGCGGTTTCTTTTTTTTACCAAAACACGAAGATTTAACAGGCGCTAACCCCAGTTTTTCCTTTCCTTCGTGAAAATTTTACGATGAAAAAGGCAGCACCGCTTCATATTTTCACCTTACTCTTTTTGGCACTTGCTCGACCGTCCATTGCGCAGCAAGAAAAGCCTGACTCGCTGATAACCAATGAGTTGCAGCCCGTCACCATCACTGCCTACCGCCTCGAAACCAAGGATATTTCCACGCCACTTTCCATTACCCGAATCGGTGAAAAATTGCTCCAAACTGGCATGCAACAACTTGCGCTCGATGAAGCCTTGACCAACGTGCCCGGTGTTTTCGTGCAGAACGGCACTAACTTCGCACAGGACATCCGAATCAGCATCCGTGGCTTCGGGGCGAGGTCAGCTTTCGGCATCCGTGGGGTAAAAATCCTGGTGGATGGCTTCCCGGAAAGCACCCCAGATGGTACAGCACAGGTGGATGCCGTTGACCCCGGCTCATTGACGGGCTTGAGCGTAATCCGCAGCGGGACGGGTGGACTTTATGGAAATGCCAGTGGTGGATACGTCAATTTTACCACCACCAAATTTCAAGAAAAGGCATGGGGTGAAATGAGTTCAATGATTGGCAGCTATGGTTTTCATCGGAGTCAAATTCGGATGGGAGGCAGCAAGGGCAAGAAATTTCTTTATTCTTTAAATGGCTCAACCATTGCAACAGACGGATACCGAGACCACAGCGCCATGAGGAATTCCCTTTTGAATGGTGGCTTTTTGATGCCCATTGACAGCTCATTGAGCATACGTGGCGTGGTGACATATGCGAACAGCCCACAAGCGCAAGACCCCGGTGGCATTAATGAAGAGCAAGTAGAAGATGACCGAAAATCGGCTAATAATAGTGCAGAGAGATATGATGCTGGGGAAAAACTTTGGCAGTTACGCTTGGGCATTGGCTTGACCAAAACCTTTTCAAAACAGCATACTTTTAAAACCAGTTTTTTTCAAACTAACCGCAGTTTTAGTAGTAAGCTTATCAATGATATGGTAAAACTTGAGCGGTCTTTTACTGGTGGCAGCTTTAGTTATGCTTTTAAAACAAAGCATAGAAATATAAATTGGAATATAACAACGGGTATTGACCTCGAAAATCAAATAGATGATAGAAAGCGGTTTCAAAATGACAACGGGGAACAAGGTGACCAATACAATTACCAAACCGAGTCATTTGGTGCTATTGGGGTTTTCATCATTCAAAAGCTGGACCTCGGGCGGCATTTTTCTTTCTTACCAGCCATAAGATATGATGCTGTTAAAATCGGGGTAAATGATAAGTCGCCGAACAGTTTGCCAGAAAACGATTTAAACGATAATTACCAGTCATTAAATCCGTCCATTGGCTTTTCGATGATGTTGGTACCGGGCTTTCATATATTCACTAATTTTGGGAGAAATTTTGAAACGCCAACACTACTGGAAATTAGCCAATCGCTCAATATGCGATTAAAACCCCAAAAATCGAAATCTTTAGAAATTGGCTACAAAATAGACATCGCAGGCGGCAAGATGAGATTGGAGCCTACCATTTTCAGGATAAAATTAAAAGATGAAATTGTATATACCCAAGATAGCCCTTCCAATCTTTTGTATGATAATGTTGGGAAATCAACCCGAATTGGACTGGAAGTTATTCTGGCTGGTCAGCTTTCAAAAAGAATTTATGCCAATATCAACTACACCTACAGTGATTTTGAAACAATAGAAAACGGCGTGTATGGCCGAAGCAAAACACCAGGCATCCCCAATCACATGGCTGGCATGATGGTCCAATTTTCGGGTAACAAAGGCATGACAATAACATACGGCAATAACGTAATTGGTTATATCCCCATTGACTATGATTCTGGGATCCGCACTTCTCCTTATGTGAACGGATATTTAAGAGCAAGTCATAAGTTCCATTTCAACGCTTTCAATATGGAACTTTCAGGCGGCATAAACAATCTTTACAATAAAAAGTATAATACCAATATCCGAATTAATTCTAACCGACCTTATGAACCAGCACCATCCCTGAATTATTATTTTGGCCTTAAAATCATGTTTTAAGCAATGAGAAAAAAATGCCTTGCCATGTCGCTGCTTTTTACCGCATTGTTAATCAATGCCCAAACCGACAGCCTCAACATCTCCGGCTCCAGTGAAGATCTCCTCGAATCCTATTCCCAAGACCAAGAGGAAGGCGTTGACTTCGATTATAACGACCTTTTCGACCGCTTGGCCTACCTGCGCCGCCGCCCACTTGACCTCAATCAAGCCACCGCCATTGACCTTGCTGATTTTCCCTTCCTGACCGACCTGCAACGCAATGCACTGCCGGAATACCGAAGCAAATTCGGCAACTTGGTATCCATTTTTGAACTACAAGCCGTTCCGAATTTTGATGTGGCGACCATCAAACAACTTTTACCCTTCGTGATGGTGCGGGAGCCGGGCATTTTAAACCAAGCTGGGCCGACCCTTGGCAACAACCGGCAACAGGTCATCATGCGGTGGGCAAGACAATTGGAGGACAAGGCTGGCTATCGTGTACCTAGCTCCAATACGACATCGAGCAGATACCTTGGTAGCTCCGACCAGCTGTATTTCCGCTACCGTTTTACCCGTGGCGACCGCATTTCTGCGGGCATCACCGCAGAGAAAGACGCTGGCGAAGAATTCTTCAAAGGCAGCAACCGCAAGGGTTTTGACTTTTACAGCGCCCATTTTTACATCAAAAATCCGGTACGGCGGGTGAAGGCACTGGCGCTCGGTGACTATGCCATTACGATGGGTCAGGGCTTACTCATTTACCAAGGATTTGCACCTCGAAAAAGCGCCATCACTACCCTCGTGAGCCGCAGCGGAAAGCCGCTCCGTCCTTTTGCTTCCGTCAGCGAATACGATTTTTTCAGGGGCGCAGCGGCGGTTTTCGATTTAGGGAAAAGACTGGAACTGCTTGCATTCGCCTCCACCCGCAAGCGGGACGCCAACCTCGATACCCAAGACGGCACCGACGACCCAGATGCGGAATTTGCCACTTCCCTCCAAACCAGCGGCCTTCACCGCACCAAAAACGAATTGGCAGACCGAGGCGTCATCCAACAAAACTCAGCGGGAGCTTCGTTGAAGTTTCGGCAAAAACGCTTGAACCTTGGCCTGAATGGTCTTTATGAACACCTCGACAAGCCGCTCCAACGCAACCCGGCAGTTTACAACCAATATTATTTCAATGGGACAACGCTGATGAACCTGAGCTTGGATTATAGTTGGTCGCTGCGTAATGTCTATTTTTTCGGAGAAACAGCCCGAAGCAAAAACGGGGCAGTTTCCACCGTGAATGGACTTGTAGCTGCCCTTGACCGGCGGGTGGATTTGGCTTTGGTGCTCCGCAATTTTGCAAGGGATTACCAGTCGCTGAATGCCAAACCATTCGCCGAAACTTCCACAGGCGGCATCAATGAAAAAGGTGCCTACCTCGGCATTCAAGTACAGCCGAACAAGCACTGGTTGCTGAATGCCTATTTCGACCAGTGGCGACACGATTGGCTCCGTTTTTCTGTGGATGCGCCTTCGCAAGGCAGCGAGTGGCTAGCTCGTGTGACGTTTATCCAAAAAAGAAAACTAGATGCTTACGCCCAATTGCGCAGCGAAAAAAAGGAAGAAAACCTGCCGGGAAACGAATCTAAAATTGACCAATTGGCTTTCCGCCACAACCTTCAAGCCCGCCTAAACCTTGGCTTGAAACTGGCCCCTGCCGTGGAATGGCGCAGCCGCCTCGACCTCGGCAGTTCGGAGATTGGGGGCGACAAAACCAAAGGGATTTCATTGTTTCAGGAGTTGATAATCAAGCCGTTGGGTTCGCCGTTTTCGGCCAGTACCCGATTTGCCATCTTCTCGACGGGCGGTTACGATGTTCGTTTTTATTCCTACGAACGGGACGTGCTGAACGCATTTTCCATCCCCGCTTACTACGACCGAGGCACTCGATTTTATATAAATTTTGGCTACCGAATTAACCGCCAATTCAGGTTGGAAGCGAGGTATGCAACTACCTATTACCCCGATTCTGATGGAATCGGCAGCGGCTTGGAAGCTACGCCCGGAGATCGGAGGAGCGAGGTAAAATTGCAGTTGCGGGGCGAGTTTTAGAGCGGAACGTATTCATAAATTTCATGAATACGTTCCGTTCCAAACTTTCTTTCCTGTGACCCAACGAACTAAATACATGAGGCCGACAAAAATGAAAAACAATGGTCCAAAAAAGCCAAATAAGGCCACGAATTTGGTGCCATAAAACTTCTCCATCGGTCGCCTTAATCGCTCAGACATGATATACATGCTAGGAATCATGAGCAATGTGAGGAAGAAGGAGAATATTAAACCGAAAATAATTGTCCAAGCCAAAGGGCCCCAGAAAACGACACTATCACCGCCAATCCATATATGTGGGTTAAAATCAGTGAGCAATGTTTCAAAGTTTATATTAAAACCAATGGCGAGTGGTATTAATCCTAATATGGTAGCAATGGCTGTGAGCATTACAGGGATAATTCGGACTTTTCCTGCCTCAATGGCAGCTTCCCTCGTCTTATAGCCTCGCATTCGAAGTTCATCCGTAAATTCAATCAATAAGATACCGTTTTTAATTACGATACCTGCCAAACCAATCACACCGACCATGACCATAATGGTTGGCATAGACATACCAGTGATTGCATATCCGACTAAAACTCCAATAATGGAAAAGAAAATCTCGGTCAGGATAATAAATGGTTTACTCAATGAATTGAACTGCAAAACCAATATCAGGAATATCATTCCCAGCGAAATTATCAAAGCCTTCCCAAGAAAGGAGTTGGTCTCTTTTTGTTGCTCGCTTTCTCCCGTTTGGACAATGGTAACGCCTTCTGGCAGCGGGTAAGTTGATTTAAACAATTCAATCTTTTTCCCCAATTCCTGATTGATTTTTGGTGCTGCCGCAAGGTTTGTCACACTGGATTGCAATTGAATCATCCGTTTCATGTCCTTGCGCTTCACCATGCCGGGGGTGCTGGTAAAGTCGAATTTTGCAACTGAACTTATGGGGACCTGTCGGATTCTTCCGGTATTAAAATCCCGGAAAGTTATCCGCATATTCAGCAGGTTCTGCAAATCATTTCTCTCTGACAATTTGTACCTGACTTGAATTTTATACTCGTCCTCCCCATCTTTTAATTTACTCGCTTCTGTACCAAATATTGCAGTGCGTATGGCGCCCCCTATTTGGGCAGAACTAATACCTTCCGTGGCAGCCCTTTCTTTATCCACCACAATGGTTACTTCGGGGTTGTTCAAATCCACGTCAATGGCTAAATTTTCAATCCCTTCTACCCTATTGGTGTCTATGAAATTATGCAGGTTTTTGGCCACCAGCGAAATTGCGTCAAAATCATCACCGGCTATTTCTATATTTACTGGTGGTTCAGTTGGCGGGCCAGAACTCTCTTGCTCCACAGTTACTTCCGTCCCTGGAATTCCTTTTACCACAGCTCTTATACTATCCAAATATGGAAGCGTAGGCGTATACGGCCGTACTGCAAATTCAACAAAAGAAACTTGTATGCGCCCCAAATTGGACTGCACGCTCCGGTTATTATCCATCGGGTTATTGGCATTTACTGCCACGTTGGAAATGATGCTCTCAACAATAGAACCTGGCTCTCCCGGATGGAGGCTGGATAATGCTTGATTAGTTTTAGCCTCCAATTGTTTTAATACCCGATCAGTTTCCTCAGCCTTTGTTCCGATTGGCATTTTTAAATACACATAGATAAAATTGGGCTGGCCACTTGGGAAAAAGGGGAAATCCGGGCTGCGAGCAATCAAGGCGAACAATGCAACAAAGAAAAAGATAAACACAGATAAAAATGCCCATGCTGGCCTTTTACCTTTTAACAACCAATGCAATAACCGCTCATAACCCCGCATCATTTTAGGTAACGTGGTATTCTGAAAATAGAAAATGACATCTTTTAGAATCAATCGGTTGATAATGGAAAAAATCGGGAATAATATCAGCACGGTTCCCAAAGCTTTTACCCCAGCAACTCTTGCCAATATGCCCAGTATGAACAATGCATATATCCACCATTTTTTAAAGATGCTGAATTTGCCCGTTTTAGTCTGTTCTTTTTCATCAGGTTGCATGAAACTTACCGCAAATACTGGGTTCACCAAGAATGCGACAATCAGTGATGCCAACAAAGTGAATATCAATATCGTAGGCAAGTAAATCATAAATTTACCAATGATTCCTTTCCAAAACAACAATGGAAAAAACGGTGCTACCACTGTAGCCGTGCCAGCTAAAACGGGAATAAACACCTCGCCCGCAGCCATTTTTGCTGCTTTGAGAATTGGCATTTTACCATTTTCAAATAATCGGTGCGTATTCTCAATCACCACGATAGCATCATCCACAATTATACCTAAGCCAAATAACAGGGCAAATAGCACAATGAAATTCAAAGTAATATCGCTGCCAACTATCAAGTCTGCAGCTGGCAAAAACATAAATGCGACGAATATACTCAACGGCACACTCAAGGCTACGAAGAACGCATTGGTCACCCCCATAAAAAACATCAAGACCAATAAAACCAGGATAAAACCTATGACAATCGTATTCACCAATTCATTGAAAGAAGTGGCAGCTTGCTTACTCTGGTCACCCGTAATCACAATGTCCAGGTCTTTTGGTAACTCGGAAACCTGCATTTCTTTGACAACTTCGTTCACCTTTTCGGCACAGTTAATGAGGTTTTCACCCGGCCTTTTCACAATATTGAGGGTAACGACATTCTTGCCATTTAGCCTGGCAAAACTTTCCTGTATTTTAATGGTATCCTTTACTTCGGCTATATCCTTCAATCGAACACTGCCGCCTGTTGGGGTTTTCACGATAAGTTCCCCTATTTGCAGGCTACTGGCCAATTGTCCTTTTACCCGGAGCGCACGGTTCATTTCACCCACTTCCAATTGACCACCACTTATGTTCATGTTCTCATAAGCAATTGCGTTGGATATATCCGTGAAACTGAGCATTGCCTTTTCCATTTTCAACGGGTCAACTTCTATCTGTATTTCCCGTTCTGGCGCACCGACAATATCCACTTTGTTTACTTCCGTCAGTGTTTCAAATTTGTCTTTTAATTTATCCGCATATTGCTTTAATTTCAAACCATCATATTCGCCGCTGATGTTCACGAACATAATCGGCATGTCACTGAACGAAAACTCAACAACATCAGGCTGACTGGTCAGGTTGTTGGGCAAATCCGTCTTGGCTTTGTCCACCGCATCCTTTACTTTTTGCTTCGCAATTTCTGGGGTAATATCTGTATCAAATTCCACGATGATGATACTATAATCCGTCATGGAAATAGAGTTCACTTTATTGATTTTGACACCAGAAATCCCTTTGATTTGCTTCTCAATGGGCCGAGTCACCAAGTTTTCAATATCCTGCGGGGAATTGCCGACATATACCGTAGAAACAGAAATAGTAGGCACGACAATATCTGGAAACTGCTCTTTGGGCAAGGAAGTAAACGTATAAAAGCCGAAAAGCGTAATGATGATGGTGATGACATACATCGCCGTTTTATTGGTCACCGCCCAACTGGTTGGCTTAAATTCCTTGAATACTTCCGCTTTTTTTTCTGTTCGATGCATTTTGTTTCGAATTGTTTTGCGTAGTGAATGGCGAGAGCGTGCCTTTTTAGATATTACTCAAAACTTGGCCTTCATATAAATCCTGGTAACCTTTGGTCACCAATTTATCCCCAGGCTTCAAACCACTGAGTATCTCTATTTGGTCCCCATACAAATCTCCCAGTTTCACTTCTACTTTTTTAGCCGCTTTTTTGCCGCCATCATCAGCCATCACATACACGTATTTTCCTTTTTCGTCGGATTGTACGATGTTGACAGAAATCACAATAGCCTTTGCATTGGAGTGGCTCAAAATCTTAACAGAGGCTGACATATTCGGTTTCAAACCTTCCGCAGAAGGGATTTTGCACTCAGCCGTAAATCCCACGGATGATGCATTTACAGACTGGCTAATCCTATCAATCGTCGTCTTGAAAGTCCGATTGACCGCAGGTATTTCAACCAACACCTCTGTGCCCCTTTTCACGTCAGTCGTGTAGTTTTCTGGAACATTCACTTTAATAGAAAGGTCGTTGTTGTTCACAATCTCAATCTGCGGCCCAGTAGCCCCCACCCCTGTGAATAACTCCCCAACCTTGATATTCACAATTTCAGCGATACCGTTTTGGTCAGCATATACCATATAAGTTTTTAATTGCTCCTCCTGCACTGCTATTTGGCTTTTTAGGCCATCTACATTGTTTTTTGCACTGAGCAATTGCACCTCTGTCCCAATTTTCTTATCCCAAAGTGATTTGGTTCGGTTATAAACATCCTGCGCAAAAACCAACTGTGTTTTAACTGATTCAATGGACTGCCTTAAAACTTGGTCATCCAATTTCAAAATCAATTGTCCTTTTTTAACCACTTGGCCTTCTTTTACATAAAGCGCTTTTACATATCCGCCCATACCGTTTCTTGGGGCAACATAAGATATGTTTTCTGAGCTAACTGTTCCTTGCAGGTTGATATATGCCTCAAATCCTTCCGGCGCAATTTCCGCAACGGAAACCAATTTGGGCTGTATGGCTTTGGAAGGGTCCAGTTTAACAATCTCCGCCTCCAATGCAGCGATTTTCTGGGATATATCCGCCTGTTGTGTTTTCAGTTTCTCCAAATTAGCAATCTTGGTAGCCAAGTCTTTGCCGCCTTTTGAACCAGTTTCTGCATTTTTGCATGCGCTGAATAAGGCAACAAACAGTAGAATATAAAATTTGCTTCGCATGAACAATAGTCTGTGAGTCTTTAAGCGCCTAAGCAGCTGCCTTGACGCCGAAGTTCCTGATATGTACAATAGCGGGATGATTTTTTAGCGGGTCTGCTGCTTTCCCAAACACGCAAAAAATTCTTTCCAGCATCAGTTCATTG
>JBGSWN010000038.1:0-14514 GCA_041752395.1 Saprospiraceae bacterium
AATTTCACTTGGACGCCACCGACTGGCCTCAGCAACCCGACCATCGAAAACCCAGTCGCTTCACCTGCGGCAACGACAAATTACAACATCAGTTTCAACGATGGTTTTGGCTGTGTGGCCTTCGATACTATCACTGTCAATGTGGGCAGTTCCACGCCGTACCTGGCCAATATGCCAGCCGCAAACCTGACGGCTCAATGCGCTCCACTGCCAGTGGACGACCCGGTTTTTGCCGATGATTGCGACGCCAGCTTGACGATTTCAACGGATACAACGACAACTTTGACGCCTTGCGGTTTTGTGCAAATTATAGATTGGACGGCAACGAACGACGAAGGCAATACCGCCACATTTTCACAAACCCTCACAGCGAATGACACACAGGCCCCGACCATGACGGCGAACCACGCCTTTTTCGGGCCAATCCTGCATGGCGACTCGCTGTTTGCCGATTGCTCCATGATTCCGTCGCTGGATTCCATCGGCTTTGCGGCTTTCGACAATTGCAGCGCAACGACGGTCAATTTCACCGAAAACATCACCTACGGCGATTGCCCGACCGACGGTTTTTACCAGTTCCGCTATTGCGGCTGGACGGTGGCCGATGCCTGCGGAAACTTGGACAGCTTGTTTTTCTTCGTAGTGATTTATGACAATGCCGCCCCCGTCCTTGCGCCAGCGCCAGCGGACATCACGGTCAGTTGCGGAGCAATACCAATGCCTGCTGTTTTGGGTGTAACGGATAATTGCGACGCCACCCCAACCATTACCGTGTTGGATACGCCAACGACCAATGCCAGTGGTTGCCTCAGTCAAATCCTTCGGGTCTGGACAGCCGAGGACCACTGTGGAAATATCAGTACCGCTTCGCAAACCATCACCGTTTTCGACAATACCCCACCTGCTTTGGTGGGAGTGCCCGCTGACCTGAGCTTGGATTGCGCAAGCCCAGTTCCAACGCCCCCAACCGTCACGGCAAGTGACGCCTGTGATGCAAGCATTACCGTCATTTTCAACCAAAGTTTCACAGGCAATCCTTCAACGGCCTGCTACTCGATCACTCGCACTTGGACCGCCACGGATGATTGCGGAAATACGGGTACTGCTTCGCAAACCATCACCATTTCCGACAATACCCCGCCAAGCCTGAGTGGCGTGCCTGCTGACGCAACTTTTGACTGCTCCACGCCAGTGCCTTTTGCAGCAATGGTTACAGCGAGCGACAATTGCGACACCAATGTCCCGGTCGTTTTCAGCGAGGCCATCATCGGGAATTCCAGCACGGGCTGCTTCTCCATCCTCCGCACCTGGTCGGCGACCGATGACTGTGGGAACAATACCACTGCTTCGCAAACCATCATCGTTTTTGACAACACACCGCCGACACTTTCTGCGGTGCCAGCCGATTTAACACTTGCTTGCGTAAACCCAGTGCCTGCACCAGCGAACGTCACGGCTTCCGACCTTTGCGATGCCAACGTCCCGGTCGTTTACAACCAAAACATCAACGGCAACCCGACTACGGGCTGTTACGTGATAACCCGCTCGTGGACCGCCACCGATGATTGCGGCAACAATGTTTCCGCTTCGCAAACCATCACCGTGGAAGACGATATTGCGCCAATGCTTTCGGCCTATCCAGCGGATTTGACAGTGACTTGCATCAGTCAAATCCCCGTGGCTCCGACCATCACCGCCAGCGACAATTGCGACACCGATGCCCCAGTCCTTTTTGTCCAATCCACAACGGGAAATCCGGCGGGCTGCAACTACCAGCTCATACGTATCTGGGGCGCCACCGATGATTGTGGCAACTCCGCTTCTTGGACGCAGACCATCACCGTCAACGACAACGTGCCGCCAGTTTTGGGAGCCGTTCCGGCAAACCTGGTCATCAATTGCAGCGACCCAGTGCCAGCCCCCGCCGCTGTGACTGCCACCGACAATTGCGACCCCAGCGTCACCGTTTCCATGACGACAAATTACATCGGCGACTCCACCTCCGGCTGCTACATCATCAACCGTACTTGGACGGCCACCGACGATTGTGGGAACACGGCTGTTGCTTCGCAACAAATCACGGTACGGGACCTCATCGCCCCAAATTTGATTGGTCTGCCGAACAACGGCGCAGCCAATTGCGACAACCTGCCCGGCGATAACGTGACCGCCACCGACAATTGCGATGCCAACGTGGTCGTCGTCATTTCCGACCAAATCCAGTCCAGCGTGAACGGTTGCCCCACCCAAATCATACGCAGGTGGACGGCCACGGATGACTGCGGAAACACCCGAATCGCCTCCAGAACTTTCAATGTGAGCAACACCGATGCGCCAGTCATTACCATCTTGGAGCCAGCATTTGCAGGCGTTCAGGACGGCGATACCCTCTACCTCGAATGCAATGACCTTCCTGCCCTCAGCGCTGCCAGCGCCATTGGCTCGGAAGATTGCTGCGGGGCACCAACCCTGTCTTTTCAGGAAACAGTAGTGGCCGCCAGTTGCCAAACCAATGGCTACATGGCCATGATGCACTGCGGCTGGATTGCCACCGACTGTTGCGGAAATTCAAGCAGCTTATTTTTCACTTTATTTGTAATTGACCATACACCACCTGAGTTGTACGGAGTGCCTGCCAGCATCATTTTGCCGGTGGGCAGCTCGGTACCTCCTCCGCCAAGCGTTTTCGCCGTGGACAACTGCGACAACAGTGTGCCAATCAGTTACAATTCAAATACCACCGGCCCTCCCGACAACCAGCTCACCACCCGCACTTGGACAGTGAACGATGATTGCGGAAACATTGCGGTCGGCGTGCAGACCATTCTCATCACCAACGACATTACGGCGCCCATCCTCGCCAATGTGCCACCGGACATCACCATCGAAGGGCCAGTATCTGACCTGCCTAGCAACTACGGCGTTACCGCCACCGACAACATCGACGCCGACCCAGACATCGTTTTCGAAGAAAACAGGTCGGGCGGCACTTGCTGCTACGTGGTAACACGCCGATGGACGGCCACGGACGACTTCGGCAACAGCAGCACAGCCACCCAGACCATCACCGTAACGGATACGCAAGCACCAGTGATTACTGGCACAGTGGACGATGTGACGGCAACTTGCAGCCTCGGAATCGTACTAATGCCGCAGCTCAGTGCCGTGGACAATTGCACGGATGTGCTGACGACGAGCTTCACCGCCGACACCACCCAATTGGCTTGTGGCTTCCATGTCCTGCGCACTTGGACTTTCACCGACGAGTGCGGTAACTCCACATTTGCGCAGCAAAACATCCAGGTGGAAGACACCGAAGCGCCAATGCTTGACCCGAACAGCAGCCTAGATTTGGCTTTTGTCGCTTCGCAAAACGCCAGTCCAAACGGCGGCGTGACCCTCGGCCTTGGGGGTAAAATCACTGCAAACCAGGCTTGGAGCATCGGCAATCAGACCATGCCAAGCCTGCTCGGTATCGCCTCGGACAACTGCACTGCACCTGACCAAATTGGCTTCCAAGTAAGCAATATTGTGGAAGTGAACAGCGGCTGCTCGCATGTTTTCACCGTGGCTTTCAAAGTATTCGATGCCTGCGGCAACGAGTCGGCGGGGGAATTCACGGCCACAGCCAGCTTCGAGGACGACCTAGCGCCGAGCTTCGCAACGCTGCCGCAAGACCTCACCGTGAACTGTGGAAGCGTTCCAACAGCTGCCACCCTTGCAGCCACCGACAACTTCAGCACACCGACCATCGCTTTCGAGGAAACGACCACGCCCGGCTGCCCAATCCTCATCACCCGCACTTGGACGGCGACCGACGGCTGCGGCAACTCGACCATTGCGCAGCAAAAAATCAAAGTGATGGACACGGCTGCGCCTGTAATCACGAACGTGCCAGCCAATGTGGCCGTGAGTTGCAGCAATATCCCAGCAGTGGCCAGCAACGTGCTGGCGACCGACGATTGCGCCGGTAATTTGCCAGTGGCTTTCTCGGAAACGACCTTGGGAAGCGGCTGTCAATACATCACCACCCGTACTTGGACGGCGAGCGATGCCTGCGGCAATTCGGCCATCAAGCAGCAGTATATTTTCGTGGCAGACCACACGGCGCCGACCATTGCGAGTGCACCAGCGGCAACGCTGACGGTGAGTTGCGAAGCTGGCCTACCCGCTGTGGCGGCACTCTCTGTGAGCGACAATTGTGATGATTCTCCTTCGGTAAATTTTGTGGAAACAATGCTGCCCGGCGGCAGTGCTTGCAGCTATTCGGTGCTGCGCAAATGGACGGTGATGGACGCTTGCGGCAATTTCAAAATTGCGGAGCAAACCATTCATGTTGTGGACAACACAGCGCCGACCTTGGCCAACGTACCCGCCGACCTCACGGTGAACTGCGGTAATTTCCCTGCCTCGCCGATAGTGACGGGCAGCGACAACTGCGACCCCGATGTAGAGGTGATTTTCAAAGAAACGACAGCGCCCGGCTGTCCGCAAAAAATCATTCGGACTTGGATTGGGGTGGATGATTGCGGCAACCAAACCGAGGCGACCCAAATCATCACGATTTTGGACAACGAGCCGCCTGTTTTATCGGCAGCACCAGCCAACCTGAGCCTGAGCTGCGGGGCCAATCTGCCCGCCGCTGCGGTGCTTACGGCGAGCGATAACTGCGGCCTGCAAACCACTGTTTCGATGGCTGAAACGGTAACAGGCGCAGGTTGCGACAAAACGATTGTGCGCACTTGGACGGCCGCCGATGCCTGCGGAAACACGGCCACGGTGAGCCAAACGATTGAAGTGAACGATGCCGAAGCGCCAGTGTTGGCGGCTGCTCCAGCCAATTTGTCGCTCCACTGCGGCGACCCAATTCCTGCGGCTGTTTTGCTGACGGCGACGGATAATTGCACGGCGCATTTGCAAGTTGGTTTTACGGAGACAACCACCGCCACGCCTTGTGGTCAGGACATCCTTCGGACTTGGACTTCGACGGATGCTTGCGGCAATACCAGCTCTGCCAGCCAGCTTATTTCAATCACGGACGACGAAGCGCCGACAGCTATCGAGCCCGTTGATTTGACGGTGGATTGCGGCGGATTGCCAGCGGCAGTGACGCCTGTTTTCAGCGATAATTGCGACCAAAACCTGAGTGTCCAGTTCACGGAAATTGCGACGCAAGTGGCCTGTGGCAAAAACATGCTGCGCACTTGGACGGCAACGGACGACTGTGGAAACAGCACAGTGGTGGACCAACTCATGCACGTGATTGACCAAACGGCGCCGACCATCAGCTTCGCAAACCCAATGCTGGCGGGCATGAACAACGGCGACACGCTGGTGCTGAATTGCGCCAGCGGATTGGTTTTCAATCCCTCGGACGTGACGGCCACGGATGCTTGCAGCAGCGTGACGGTGAACATGGCTATGGTGAATTTTGCCTACGGCAACTGCGCCACGGACGGCTACCTCGTGGCCGCCAAGTTCAATTGGGCGGCGGTGGATGCCTGCGGCAATGCCAGCTCGCTGACGCTGAATGTGCGGGTGCAGGACAACGAGCCGCCGGTATTCCCGGCGCTGCCGAACATCGTGGTGAATTGCGGCGAAGCGGCACCAGATTTCATCCAGCCAGCGGTGCTGGACGACTGCGGCGATGTGGCGGTTTCGTTTGCTTCGCAAACAGTCAGCACTGCTTACGGGCATAATATCATTGGCACTTGGACGGCGGTGGACAACTGCGGGAACACGACGGCTGCTTCGCAAACAATGCAGGTTTATGACATTGGTGCTGCGCAATTGTTGGGTGTTCCAGCGGACTTGACGGTTGACTTGTCAAGTGGTGGAACGGTTCCGGCGGCGGCAAATGTGACAGCGGTGGACAATTGTAGCGGCAATGCATTGGGCCTGATTTACGAAGAAGAAACGCAACAAAATGGGCCTTGCAATTCGGTCATCGAGCGGCGTTGGTCGGCGGTTGGTCTGAACGGCGTGGCGGTGACGGAATCGCAAACCATCACGGTGAATGACCAAGTGCAGTTCACGGCGAGCATGAGCATTGACTCCTGCAACAGCTCCAACGGCTCGCTGATTTTGACGCCTTCGACGCTTGATTTTACTTGGAGCAATGGCAGTTCAGGGGCTGTGCAAAACGGCCTTGCCGCAGGCAGTTACACCGTGACGGCGACTAACGCCAACGGTTGTGTTGCTATTTCGACCTTGATGGTGGAAGCGGCCTGCAACTGCAGTCCGGCCATCGTGAAGGAGGTTCGGAAGAATATTGCGAAATGTAGTGTGAACGAGGGCAAAGCGGTGATTCATTTGGTGAACCAAAATATTGCTAATTACACCTACAGTTGGTCGCCGAATTTGGGAACTCCAAGTATTACGGGCCATGCTCGGACGAACCTGCCGCCGGGGCATTACGACGTGACGATTTCCGCCAATAATTTGGCAAATTGCAACACGACCATTGGTTTTGATATTGACGATGACTGCGGCGAATGTGGGACGATTTTCAACAACACAGCGTCCTCGCTCACCGGGCCGACGGGGCCAGTGGACATCTGTCTGCCAGTGCCATTTGGCATGGCTTCGGCCTATCAAATCAAGGTGGATGGCCAAGTTTTCACGGGGATGCTGGAGCCCTGCGAGCCACATGCCGTGAAGGCTTACGGCTACTCGACCGTGCCTGTGGTTGGCAGCTATTCGGTGGCTTGGGTGCATGATGGAACGACGTTCTACACGTTCATCAACAGCCTGGCAGAGCTGGTGCCAGCGATGAACATAGCCGACCCGACTGGGAATTGGTTCGATGATACGGCGGCGAAGGAAATCTCGACGACGAAGCTGAACGGTAACTACGGCAGCCTGAGCATTCGTCAGAACGCAACGGGCGTCGTGAAAAACCTGGCCATTGCCTCCACGACGACGAACACGGGCACGATGCTCACGCTGCCAACGGGCGGCCACAATGTCAGCTTCACGAACTTGACGACAGGCTGCTCGGATGCGCTTTTTGTGAACATCATTGACGAAGAAGACGAGGTGGCTTTGGTGAAAAAAGGTCAGGAGCAGGCGACGGAAAATTCGGCGGCAGACAGCCGGGCTACAGATATTGCTCAAAACCCAGTAACGGTGGGCATCAAGGTTTTCAACGGCTTCTCACCGAACGGCGACGGCAAAAACGACTTCTTTAAAATAGATGGGTTGGAGAATTACCCACAACATGAACTGAGGATATTTGATGGTTTTGGGAAAATGGTGTTCAGGACAGGCCATTATTTGAGCGATTGGGGCGGCTCTTGGGGCCAGAACAATTTGCCGGATGGCACTTATTATTACTTGCTGGAGGATGGAAAGGGTAAGACGTATTCAGGATATATCCAAATTAAACGGTAATTAAAATCAAGTATCCTCTTTTTAGATTGAAGGGTGGGGGCATGTTTGCTCCCACCTTTTTTTTTATGGTAAAAATTTATGAAGCCCGTTCTTTTGCTGCCAGTTCAGCTTCCCTTTTTTCGGGTTTGGAAAATGGGATTGCCCGTTTGGAGGTGAAACGGCTGGTAATTGAGTAGTTTTGGTTTCCATTTTTCAAAAAAAGCAAGATGCCAATTCGATTCTTTTTGTTCCTGGTTCCATTGTTCCTATTGAGTTTTGTAAAACTGGAAGGCATTAAATACACGGCCCAACGTGGCGAAATCCACTTCAAATCTGATGCGCCATTGGAGCTTATCGAGGCGAAATCGAAGCAGCTGAAGGGCGTGATAGACATGGAAGAGCGGGCCTTCGCTTTCTCGGTGGACATGGGCAGTTTTGAGGGCTTCAACAGTCCGCTGCAAAAAGAGCATTTCAACGAAAACTACCTCGAAACGAAACGCTTCAAAACGGCAACGTTTACTGGGAAAATCATCGAAAAGGACGATTTTACGAAGGACGGAAATTACACCATTCGGACGAAGGGCAAACTGACCGTTCATGGCATTGCGAAGGAGCGAATCATCAAAAGCGAGATAACGACGAAGGGCGGTAAAATCATGGTGCGGTCCAGTTTCACGGTGCTGCTGGATGAGCACGGCATTTCGATTCCGAAGATTGTTTACCAAAAAATAGCGCAGGAAATAGCCGTTGATGTAGAGGCGGAATTTTCGGAAATGAAGCAGTAGTTGATGGGCGAAGCCACATTTTTCCAACTTATTTAAATGAAAAAGAAGACCGCACAAATCCTGTTTCTGTTGGCATTTGCACCGTTTCTGCGGGCACAGTCGCCCAGTTTCAAATTGTGCAGTATCGAGGACGCCTACCCGAATGCCAAGGTGGAATTGATGTACGAGGACAGGAACAGCGTGATTTGGTTTGGCTCCACGCAAGGGCTTTTTCTTTATGACGGGCTTGATTTTATTCCCTTTTTGAAAAGTGATACGAGCAGTCAGCATGTGCGGGCCATTTATCAGGATAAAAAAATGACGCTGTGGGTCGGCTACGAGGATGGCACGGTCTATCAACTCGTTGGCCAAAAACTACAGTTGTGGATGCCGGAAGAGGGCTTGCCCAAAATGCCCATCACAGGCTTTGCGGAAGACCCGGAGGGGCGGCTTTGGATGTCAACTTATGGCGAGGGGGTGTATTATTCGGAGGCTGGTCGGCTCTATAATTTCAACACGGATGATGGCCTTTTGGGCGACGATATTTACGTGATGGCGCAAGATGGGCTTGGGCGGATTTGGCTTGGTTCGGATGGTGGCATCAGTATTTGCAGCGTGAAAGCAGGTAAAAAGCGGGTCGAAAACCTGACCCGGGAGGATGGTCTGCCCGACGAAATCGTGCGGGAAATACTGGCCGACCCCAATGGCGACATGTGGATTGGCACTTTCGACGAAGGTATTTGCCGATACAAAACCAAGGAGCGGCGCTTTGATTTTCCCCTCAAAAACTGGATGAGCGGCACGGTGAACTGTCTGGCGCTTTTCAAGGAAAAAGAGCTTTGGATAGGCACAGAAGGCAACGGATTGTGGCGTTTCGGCTTGCAGGATGGCAGCTTGCGTCAGCTAACGAATGGCCGCAATTTTGAGAAGTCAAAAATCTACGACCTGCATCGGGACATTGAGGGCAATATCTGGACGGTGAGCAATACCGAGGGCATCAGTTTCGCAAATCGGCAGTTTGAATTTGCCCAACTAGACTTCCAAGAAATACAGGCAGTGCTTGCCGATAGGGACGACCAATTGTGGATAGGTACACCGGATGGACTTTTTTCCAAAGATTTGAAGCAAGGTGAAAATGCCCAGTTTCAGCAGCATTTCAAAGGGCTGGCCCTGAATGTCATCAGTTTGCACGAGGATGGATTTGGACGGATTTGGGTAGGTACCTTCGGGAGTGGTGTGCTTTGTTTTGACCCAAAAAACAACAAGCTGCGCCGCATCACCGAAGCTGATGGATTGGCCAACAACAACGTGCTTTCCATTGCTGGCGCAAACGGCAAGGTCTGGCTGGCGACGCTGGGTGGTGCTACGGAAATCACAGCCGCTTCTAACCTCTTGGATGGCCGACCACTCGAAGTTAGAAACTACCATGAAAAGGACGGCCTCAGTACTGATTTTATTTATAAAGTGCTGATAGACAGCAAGAACCGCACTTGGTTTGCCACCGATGGGCAGGGTATAAGCCTTTTGGAAAATGGCAAAATCAGCAATTTTTCAACACTTGGACACTCTAGTTCGACAAGTAAAAAGTCACCCGATAGGGGGCTCAAAGCTGTTTATTCCATGACAGAAGACCACGATGGAAACCTTTGGTTGAGCACGGCAACAGATGGTATTTTCAAATTTGACGGCCAGGGGTTTAGCCATTTGGCGATGAAAGAAGGGCTGCGAGACCTCGCCATCACAAGCCTCGTAACCGATGCCAAAGGGCAGGTCGTCATCGTTCACCAATCTGGTGTGGATTTGCTGACACCGAGCACCCAGCACCTGATTTATTACGACAAAGAGCTGGGTTTGAGTGAAATTGAGCCGCACCTGAACGCTACTTGCACCGACCGTTGGGGCAATATTTGGATTGGGGTGAAAAACGGCATCATCAAATACACGCCGCTGAACGAGGTGCTGGAAATTGACCCTCGAACGAGGCTGCAATCGGTTTCGGTCTCGCTGCTACCGATTGATTATCAAAGTGTTGCGAAGTTTTCACACAATGACAACGACATAACTTTCAACTTCATTGGCGTCTGGTACACCGACCCAACGAGCGTGAAATACCGTTACAAACTGGACGGCTACAATGCCGACTGGATTCCGACGAAAGACCGACAGGCCAATTTCTCTCAATTGCCGCCGGGGAAATACAAGTTCATGGTCACCAGCACGGAAAATGACGCATGGTTGGATGAAAAAGTGGTTTCGTGGTCGTTTGAAATCATGCCCCCGATTTGGCAGCGGTGGTGGTTCATTTTGACCTGCCTTTTGATGGTAGGTGGCCTATTTTACGCTTACTTGAAATGGCGTGACAAGCGCCAACAGCGGGTATATTTAATGGAAAAAGAGAAAGTGGAAAACGAGCTGGCCGTCATCAAATCGCAGATAAATCCGCACTTCCTGTTCAACAGTTTCAACACCCTGATTGGGGTGATAGAGGAGGACCCCGCCTTGGCCGTGGAGTACGTGGAGCAACTCTCCGATTTTTACCGTTCTATGTTGCAACTGCGTGATAAAGAGGTGATTACGCTCAAAGAAGAGGCGGCGCTGGTGGCGCATTATGGGTATTTGTTGAAAAAAAGATACGGTGAAAACTTTAACCTGAACGTCAATTTGAATGGCCAGAAGGGCTTCATCATCCCGCTGACACTCCAGATTTTGGTGGAAAATGCGGTGAAGCACAACGTCATTTCGAAGCTGAAACCACTGACTGTGAACATCACGGTGGAGCAGGAGGATTGCATTTCCGTGGAGAATAATTTGCAGCCAAAAGTGCAGCCGGAGGCCTCGACGAAGTTTGGATTGGCGAGCCTGGAAAGGCGGTATGAGTTGTTGGGAGGGAAGGCAGTGAAGGTGGAAAAGACGGATAAGCATTTTAGGGTTTGCATTCCGATTATTGGGTAGATGAACCTCACCCCCTGCCCCTCTCCTCACAGGAGAGGGGCAGGGGGTGAGCTCAAAAAATAAAACAATCAATCATGACCGCATTAATCATCGAAGACGAAGACGCTGCCGCCCGGAGGCTGGCGAAAATGATTCAGGAGATTGACCCGAGCCTCAAAATTGTGAGCCAATTGGACAGCATCGAGGCGTCGCTCAACTGGTTTGCGCAGCACCCGATGCCCGACCTGATTTTCATGGACATCAGCCTTGCCGATGGCCTGAGTTTCGAGATTTTTAAGTACCAGGAAATCAACAAGCCCGTGATTTTCACCACGGCTTTTGACCAATATACCTTGCAGGCATTCAAGGTGAATGCGGTGGATTATCTCCTCAAACCCATCAAAAAAGCAGAGCTGGAACAGGCCATCAACAAGTTTGTCAAACTGCACAAGCCGAGCGAGACCAATTACAAGGAGCTGGCGCAAACCATGCAGCGGGACGAGTACAACAGCCGTTTCCTCATCCGTTTCGGCCAAACCATCAAGGTGGTGGAGTTTCGGGACGTGGCCTATTTTTACACCGAGGATAAAATCACCTTCCTCATTACGAAGGAAGGCAAGCGCTATCCCATCGAGCCGTCGCTGGAGAAGCTGGACGAAATGGCTGACCCACGGAGTTATTTCCGCATCAACCGCCAGTTCATCGTCGGCATTGAGAGCATCAAAGAGATGTATGCGTATTCCAAATCGAGGGTGAAGCTCATTCTCGACCCACCGATTGACAAGGAAACCATTGTCAGCACAGAGCGTTCGCCTGTTTTTAAGAAATGGCTGATGGGGAAAGAAAATTAAAAGATATTGGGATATTGAGTTATTGGGATACTAGCACTAATAACTCAATAACCCAATATGATTTAAACGATTACTTTTGGGCTCATTTTTTCAAAAACAAGTAGCCGAATATATGCCAGACAACGATTTTATCTACGAACTCGCCGATGCCGAAAAGCTTGTGAAGGGCTTCACCGAATGTACACTGAAAAAGGAGGAATGGACACACGAGGCGCATTTGATTGTGGGGCTTTGGTTGCTGGCGAAATACAAAGAAAACGCCCTGCCGGAAATGCGCACCCGCCTGATTCGCTTCAATGAATCAATTGGTGGCGTGAACGATGACCACAACGGCTACCACGAAACCTTGACCGTGTTTTGGCTCTGGGCGCTCAAGGAAATGTTCGCCGATGACAATGGCAAGGTGGTTTGGGACCAAGATGCCCTCGATGACCTGCTCTTCGATGAGTCGCTGGCCGACCGCAATATCTGGTCAGACTTTTACTCCAAGGATTTGATGACGAGCGTGGCAGCTAGGAAGGGCTTTGTGAAGCCGGATTTGCGGGAGATGGATTGAGTTTTTACTGGCAATTCAACCTTACTTCAATTTCTTGAGAAGGCCCGCCCTCGATGGACTTTTCCCCATTTTTGATGCCACTATTGGGGCAATCGCACTGATAACGCACGCCAATCAGCGTATCCACACCAATGGCTTGGTAAATGAACGTATCGTTCGGTTGCAGAATCACCGTCAGGTTTTGAGTATCGCTCACAATGTTTTTATCGCTGAACTGAAAGCTGAAATTGTGGATACTGCAGGTGGCGTCTCCATTGATGAATTTGATGTGGGCACTAGGAGGTACAGCCGGCGAAGTCGCTATCGCAAAAATCCAAAATGAAGCAAGGACGGCGATGGAAGCGGAGATTTTTAGGTAGATATTCATTGGGTAAACCTACGCCAATAAAGCGAGAATGGCAATTGCTTTTTCAATCGCAGTCAATATTCAAAGTCTGGTAGTATAGCGAATCAAAAGCCACATCCGTGGCATATAAAAAAGTCTTGTCATTTGGGCAGTGGCAGGTGTAGCCCAATTCTTTGTATTGCAGGCCTTCCAAGTCCTTTAGGGGTTGTGCAAAAATAAAAGACGCGCTATATTCCATTTGGTTCGATTCAATAATTCCATTCTCCATGAAATTCTTCCGTTATCAAGTTAACCATTGCAAGCTCTTCATCTGATACCACCACCATTTTTGGTAAACGTTTTCATCTAGTTCCGCCCTGATTGTCAACCCACTTTTCGTCGTTGTGCCGCTAATCAACTGAACGACCGTTTGGTGCGACACCAAGAGCTCGCCCCGCCAGTTCATCGCAATAAAGCAGAACATCTTGTGCTCGGGTTTATTCTATTTGCTCGTTCCCGGCGGGAAATGGCACACATGTATGGTCATGCGGATTTCATCGGCCAACTTTTGAAGCTCCACCTTCCACCTCTTTGCAGTATGTTGCCCACCGTGTTGTGGCTGACCGAAATCCCCTCGGACTTCAGTTCCGCCGACAGCTTGTGGGTGACTTTGGAGGTCCAGCGCAGGGGCCGCATCGGGTCTCCTTTCGTGTGCGGCTCCACTAGGGCTTCTATCCGTTCTGCCAAGTTGGGTATCTCTGCTGTTTTCCGTTTCCGCCCCCCGCCCCCTTGCCGGATGCCCCTGTCAACTTCTGCCTGGGAAGCTATTTCCTGCCCCCCCTCGCTATTGACCTCCTGTTCATTCCAGTGGCTTCGTGCAGGATGGTATTTCCGCCAAAGCCTATTTGCCTGGATTCAACCCCTGTCCATATGGCTCATCAAGAAAAGGGGATATTTGCTCCCATTTCTGCCTCAATTCATTTATTATATTTGCCCTGTTTCCCATGGGACAAATATACCTTAGTGAAGCGATATTTATTTTTGCACAAATCCTAAAATCGTTTTCATCCGCCAAATCCGATCAATCCGTGGTGCAATCCTGTGTGGGGTGGGGTGGGCAGGAAAACGCAAGTTACGCTGCGCTAAATTTGCTAGAACAGGGTTGATGCAACGGCAATAGGCCATACCCAAGGCACTTCAATGAGTGAAATTCGTGTCAAGTGGGTTTGTTGACATACGGTTGAATATATTGGGGACTTGTTTACATCCTCAATGTTTATGATATTTGACCCACAACTGAATTCATTTATTTCATAAACCAACTTTATCAAATGAAAAAAGCAATCCTTCTATTCACATTTTGCAGCTTCTTCTTGAACTGTACGCAACAACAACCCGCCCCCACAACTATTGATTTTGAAAAAGAAAAGGCCGCCATTCAGGCCGTCATCGCCAAGGAAACGGAATCGTACTATAAGCAGGATTTCGAGGCATGGAAAAGCACCTACCTACAATCGCCCACCTGAGGTGGTCTGATTTAGCCGGACACAAATCTAACTTAGTTTTGTGTCATGAAACAACAACAACAACAACAACAACAACAAACAAAGCCAGCAAGCGGGAACCGCTTGCGCCGCAAGTATGACAGGGAATTCAAGCAGGAGGCTGTAAGGATGTTAAAGAGCGGTAAGGGCACAAAGGAAGTTTCCGAGCTGC
>JBGSWN010000039.1:0-11374 GCA_041752395.1 Saprospiraceae bacterium
AACAAGGCCAAGCCCGCCGAACAGGGCCAGCAATCGGCTCCTATCGCTGGCAATACGGGCGGTTTGGAGTTCGTTTTCCTTGCCCAGCACAGCTATTTGTTGCTCCTTTTTCTCCGTTTCAAACTGGGCCTCCACCTCCGAGATGATGCGGCTTTTTTCTTTGTTGAAATTGGCTTCCTGCGCTGTTTGGTAAAGCGCCTGATAGCGGTAAGCAGCCTCGTAATTGCCCAAAATCGCATAGCTCTGCGCCGCAAACTGATAGACGGATGGCATTTCCTCCTTGTTGGTCACCTTGCCAATGGCTTTTTCGCCCACCGCTAAGTAGCGCCGTGCCAGCGCTAGTTGGTTGGTTTTTGCGGCAGCCATTGCCCCAAAAAAAGCGAGGTTGGTCTCTATTTGAAAATACTCGATTTTTTGGCTCAAGGGCAAATATGCTTCGCAAAGCACGAGGCAGGAGTCGAACTGCTCGGTGTGGAGGTACAGTTCGGCCATGTTGCTGATGGTGGTCAGCACTTTTCGGGGGCTTCCTATTTCCTTTTTCAGGGAAAGCGAAAGGCGGTAGTTTTGGAGGGCTTTGTCGTATTCTTTGGTGTCAAAATAGAGCGTGCCCAGCGAGTTGTAGGCACGGGCAAGGGCCAAGGTGTAATTGAGCGGTCGTGTCAAAAGGACCACTTCCTCAAAATTTTTGATGGCTTGTTCGTAGCGCCCTTGGTCCCGCAAGATGGTGGCGGCTTGGTGCAGGTTGAAGGCAGCCTTCACCGGGTCCCCCAGTTTTTTCTCGATGCGGTATCCTTCCAAAAAGGCCCGGATGGCTTCATCGGCATGGCCAAGGTTCTTTTGGGTACCGCCCCAGCGCCGAAAAGCAACTGCCGAGTCCTGCTCATTTTGGCAAAGCTGGAAGGCGAGCTTGCCCAATGAATCAGCTTTTTGTTCATTGCCCATATCGCTATAAACCTTGCTTAAGCCCCCGATTAGGTTGGATTGCCGGGAGCGGAGCTTGTTTTTTTTGCAAAGCTCGATGGCCTGGTTGAGCTTGGCGAGCACCGAGTCCATTTGCCCCAAATCCACGTAGTAGTCGGCCCACACGGTCAAAACTTCCACCAACAGGGCCGGACGGTGCACCGCCAAGGTTTGCGCCTGCTTGAGCCAAGTCTCAACCTTTGCGTTGTCGGCGGCATTATCGGCATTGGTTGCTGCGCACATGCACCCATTTACCCAAGCGGCAGTGTCCCGATTCAAAGGCGCTAAGCGGAGTATCTCCTCGGCATATGCAAGGGCCTCCGGCTTGGAAATCATCCCGCCAAACTCAGCGTCGCAAAGTTTGACCAATACCGGGAGCCTCGCTGCACCTTGGCGTTGGGACAGCACTTGCCGTAGGCTGTCGGGGTTCGTGGCCGACAACATTACGCAGCACATCAACAATGGAAGGAAGACAATGAACCTCATCTGATTTTGATAAAAACCCAAACATATCGCTTTTTCCAACATGACCGTGTACGGACATTTTTTTTTGTTTGCTAAATAACCGCCTTCGTTAAAAGTTTAGAAACCTTCGTTAAAAACTGCCTACTCCAAGGCTCACCCGCCCGGTATCTTGCCTAATATCTGTTTTGATAGCCACGCCCTCTCCCTATTGTTCACCAAAAAAATGCTGTTGTGAAAAAATTATGCTTACGCCCATTGGCGATACTGATGTTCAGTACGCTGTTTATTTCGTCCGAACTGGGTGCGCAATGTTTGGCGCCCACCAATCTACTGGCCACCAACCCCACCACCACCGGGGCCACTTTCGATTGGACGGAAAACGAGGGTGCTACCCTCTGGGACATCGAAATACAGCCCGATGGAACGCCCATGACCGGGACGCCGACTTTTACCGGCATCACCAAACCCTATATTTGGACAGGCGGCACACAGGCCAAAAAATATGGTTACCAAGTGCGCAGCCAATGCACCAGCAGTGGCAATTCACCTTGGTCGGGGACGAAGACCTTCGTCACTGCTATGGACAACGCCAGCCCCATCTGCGTGACGCTTCCCATCCCCGACGGCGGCTGCTTTAGCAGCGGCGATGCGCTGGAACTGCCCATTTTGGTAAGCGGTGCGCCCGGCAGCAGCTTAGGCTCGGATGTTTATATTGACAGGGTAGAGGTGATAGTTCAGCATGGATACACTGGCGAAGTAGAGCTGCAACTACTTTCCCCTACGGGAACGGCCCTGCTGCTATCATCAAACAACGGCTTTGGTGCAAACTATGGCAACCCCGGCGCTTGCCCCAGCCAGCCCACTGTTTTTGCACCGTGGGCAACCACAAGCATCACTGCTGGCGGCTCGCCTTTTATCGGAAATTACCTTCCGCAGGACAACTTCACGACATTGAACGGCGAAAACCCAAACGGCACCTGGACATTGCGGGTTTGTGACTTCTTCCCCAGCTTCGCTGGAAACTTGAAGTATGTAAACATTGTCCTGACCGCTTGTCCCCGCCCAGCTGGCCTCACGGTGAGCAATCTAACCGACAACGGCGCCACTTTTAATTGGACAGAGAACGGAAGCGCTACCGCTTGGGACATGGAATTTCAGCCAACCGGAACCAACCCGACGGGAACCCCTACCGTATCGGGTGTGAGTAAACCCTACACTTGGACGGGCGGTACACAAGCCACCAACTACCGAGCCTGGGTGCGCAGCAACTGCGGTGGTACCAACTCGGAATGGGTAGGTCCCGTCACTTTTCTAACGGCTATGAACAACGCAAGTCCAAGTTGTGTGACACTGCCCATTCCCGATGGCGGTTGTTTCAGTGGCAATGCGCTGGAACTGCCAATTTTGGTCAGTGGTGCGCCCGGCAGCAGCTTGGGCACGGATGTCTTCATTGATAGGGTGGAGCTGACAGTGCAGCATGGTTACGATGGTGAATTGGATATTCAACTCCTTTCGCCAGCTGGAGCGAGCATGGTGCTATCTAATAACAACGGCTTTGGGGCAAACTATGGCAACCCTGGTGCTTGCCCCAGCCAGCCCACGGTTTTCGCCCCGTGGGCCACCACGAGTATCAATGCAGGTAGTTCGCCTTTTATCGGAAACTATCTGCCGGAAGGAAGTTTCACGGCGTTGAACGGCAATAACCCGAATGGCACTTGGACACTGCGGATTTGTGACCAATTCACTTCCTTTTTAGGCAATTTGAAATATGTTCGTATTTACTTTACCGCCTGTCCCCGCCCCACCAACCCCATGGCAAGCAACCCTACCATCAGCGGGGCTACCCTCAATTGGACGGAAAATGGTGCAGCCACCGCCTGGGACTTGGAGTTTCAGCCCGTTGGCACCAACCCCACTGGCGTGCCCACCGTATCGGGCGTGACCACCCCCTACACCTGGACGGGTGGCAACCAAGCCACCAACTATCAGGTCTGGGTGCGCAGCAATTGCAGCGGTGGCAACTCGGAATGGGTGGGGCCAGTCACCTTCCAAACTAACATTGACAACGCCGCCCCAGCTTGCTTCAACTTTGGACTTCCCGGCCAGGGTTGCTCCAACACCATCCCCATCAGCGTGAGCGGCGCACCGGGCAACACGCTCGGCACCGATGTCTTCATTGACAAAGCGGAAATCATCATCTCCCATACCTGGACGGATGAGCTGGATATTTACCTCGAATCACCTTCGGGGGTGCAGATTGAACTTTCGACGGACAACGGCGGCTCAGGCAGCCACTACGGCAATCCCAGCGCTTGCCCCAGCCAAACGACCACATTTACCATGTCGGCTCCAACTTCCATCACGGCGGGGGCGGCCCCCTTCATTGGCAGTTATATTCCCGAAGGCAATTTTTCCAGTTTCAATGGCGCAAACCCCAACGGCAACTGGAAACTGGCCGTTTGCGACGATGCCCCTTTTGTGACGGGGAGCTTGAGGTTTGTCAAGATTTCTTTCACGACCTGTCCTAGCCCAAGTGGCACCACTTCGACCAATCCGACGGGCAATGGCGCCACCATCAATTGGACGGAAAACGGGGCCGCCACCACTTGGGATTTGGAATTCCAGCCGGTCGGTACCTCGCAAACGGGCATCCCGACGGTGAGCGGCACCTCCACAAAACCCTATATCTGGACAGGCGGCAGTCCCGCCACCACCTATCAGGTCTGGGTGCGAAGCAACTGCAGCGGCAGCAATTCAGGCTGGTCGTCAGCCGCCACCTTTTCCACGACCATAGACAACAACAATCCGACCTGCTTCAGCTTTGCACTCCCAGCCACCGGGTGTTCCAACACGTTACCCATCGCCGTGAGCGGCGCAGGCGGCAACACGCTCGGCACCGACGTTTTTCTGGACAATGTGCAACTCACAATTCAGCATACTTGGTCGGACGAACTGGATATTTACCTCCAAACGCCATCCGGTGTGGAAGTCGAACTCTCAACGGATAACGGCAGTAGTAATCAAAACTATGGCAATCCCGGTGCCTGCCCCAACCAGACGACCAACTTTGCCATGTGGGCCACGACGCCCATCACCGCAGGGACAGCCCCGTTCATTGGCGACTATATCCCGGAAGGCAATTTTTCCAGTTTCAACGGCGCAAACCCCAACGGCAACTGGCGGCTTCGGGTTTGCGACGATGGCAGCTTCGATGTTGGCAGCCTGAAATATGTCAAGCTCAATTTCACCAATTGCCTCCGTCCGAATAATGTGGTGACGAGCAGCCCCACCATAAACGGAGCGACCATCAATTGGACAGAAAACGGGAGCGCCACCGCTTGGGACTTAGAAATTCAACCAGTGGGCACGGGGCAAACGGGCATTCCGACGGTGACTGGCACTTCTTCAAAACCCTATACCTGGACAGGGGGCGTTGCGGGCACTGGCTATCAGGTTTGGGTGCGGAGCAGTTGCGGCGGCAGCACCTCCGGCTGGTCGAGTGCGGGCAGCTTTTTCACCAATATCAACAACGCCGCACCGACTTGCTTCGAATTCTATCTTCCGCCTGAAGGCAATTCCAACACCATCCCCATCGTGGTGAGTGGTGCACCGGGCAATACCCTCGGCACCGATGTTTTCCTCGATAAAGTGGAAATCATTATCTACCACAGTTGGACCAATGAGCTGGACGTTTACCTGCAAACCCCCTCCGGGGTGGAGGTAGAACTCACCACCGACAATGATGAATACGGCTACGGGGATTATTCCGATTGCCCTACCAGTAAGACCGCCTTCAGCATGTCGGGCACAACGCCCATTACTACAGGGACACCGCCATTTATTGGGACCTATATTCCCGAAGGCAATTTTGCGGACTTCAATGGCGAAAATCCGAACGGCAACTGGCGGCTCCGGATTTTCGACGACGATACAGGCGGGTTTGGCATCCTGAACTATGTAAAGCTGACTTTTGCCACCGCCCTGCCCGTTTCGCTGGTGGAGTTCGTGGCAAAGCTCACCAAAGCTAAACAGGTGCAGCTCGACTGGGCGACCGAGTCGGAGCAGAACAGCGAATGGTTCGCCATTGAGCGCTCCGCCGATGGGGCAAATTTTGTGGAAATAGGAAGGTTGCCCGCAGCGGGCAATGCCACGGATGAGCGGCGCTATTCGTTCCTGGACGAGCATCCATTGCCCGGCACCAGTTATTATCGCCTGCGGCAAATGGACTTTGATGGAAAATTCGAGTTTTCGCCCATCCGTTCCGTGGAAATTCAGGGCCATGGCGCTGGCAATTGGAAGGTTTACCCCAATCCATCACATGGTTCTTTTTTCGTGGAAACAGGGGGGGACGAGGGCATAATAACCCTGATTTTGCCTGACGGCAAGCAGGTGCTGGCGCAAGAAATCTCGCCAGAAAGCAATACCACCACCGTCGATACGGCAAAGCTCCCGCCGGGGCTGTACTGGCTGCGTTTGCAAACTTTGAACGATACGTTTACTAAAAAAATCGTGGTTGAATGAAAACAGCTGGGGTGGCTGCGCATTAGAGGGTGAGCGGGTGAGAGAGTTAGAGAGTGAGAGGGTGAGCGCAGCCCCTGACCCCTAAAGGTCCCGATAGCTCTATCGGGATAATTTGGGAAGTTTGTACGTTGTGCTATGCGCCCCGCTGTGCGCCGCTTTTGTTCCCGCAAGGCGGGAACAACCGTGACGACACCGTGACGACTATAAGCCCATTATACCACGCCCAAACACAAACAAAAGCCGCCAGACTGAACCCAGTCCGGCGGCTTTTTCGTGATGACACGACCCCTGACCCCTAAAGGGGAACCCACGGACGCACACATTTAGGAACTCCATTCCTTGTTGAATATAGCTCAACACTTCCCAAATTATCCCGATAGCTATCGGGACCTTTAGGGGTCAGGGGTCGTGTCATCACCCTCTCTAATGAACCATCACCCCATTCGTCGGAACGCTTGTTCCATTGGAAGCCGTCACCTCCTTCATCGCATTCGTAAATTCCTCGTTCACAGAAGCGGGTGGGGGAGTGGCCATTTTGGGAACTGTCACTTCCAGTAGCGGGGCGGCTTCCACCGTCACGTTTTGGCGCAGGCTTGTGCCTAGTGCCAGGACCACGAGCAGTTCCACGGGCTGGATGCCTGTCCCGGAGATGCGTACCCGGTGCTCCCCGGCAGCCAATTGCTTGATTTCGTAGCGGCCTTTTTTGTTCGTCACTGCCGACTTGCCAGCGATGCCCAGCACTTCCACCAGCAGGCCAGCCACAGGCTTTGCCTTCTCCATACCTTCCTCCTTCGGCCAAGTGGTGCGGCCATTCAGGCTCGCAGGATGCTTGCTGCGCACGGCGTTCAGGAGGTATTCCTCCGTGAAATAGCGGTAGATTTCGGGGTCGTCCTTGAAGGCCGTCTTGCCGTAGTCCTGCATCGTCCTGATTTGCAATTTGATATCGTCCACCTTGCTCACCACCGTACCCGTGCCTTCCTTGGCCGTTTGGCGGGTCGTGTTGAGGTTCATCTTCTCTTCGTTAAAGGCAGTGCCGAGGTCCTTCAGTTCTTGCAGAAAGCTGGCCGGAAGCACCAGGGCCTCCACCAGTTGCTGGCCATAGGTGGTCAGGTACTTGGTGGCATTGGTGATGAACGTGGACACCGCCGGATAATCGAATGCACTGGCCTGCCGTAGGCTGACCAGCCCCGACTCTTTGCGCTCCAACTGGTAGGTGTCCGGTGATTTCTCGTTGTATTTCCGAAGGGCAGCATCCAACAGGTCGGCCTTTGCCAATATCGCCCGGCGCTTCGACTGCACCTTCCGCAGCGACTTCGTGTTGCCAGCGCTGCGCACCACGTTGTTGGGCAAATCCCTCGTCTCGGTGATGAGCGCCAATTGCTGCTCAATAAACTCCTTCGTGATGTACGGGGCATACACGGCGATGCGCTCCAGGTTTTGGCGGCAGTAATACCAAGAAAGCTCGGCCACGTCCCAGTAGTATTCGATTTTACCACGGACGCTCAGTTTTGGCGCTTTTTTCTTCTTGGCGCCTTCCTCCAGCGGGGCGCTTGCTGCGGCAACAGTTTTTTTTGCCATGATTCGGAAATTTTGGGAACTGTTTTAAAACCGCTGACGAGGCAGAAAATGTCAGATTTTGTGTAGCAGACGAAGGGAATTTTTGAAGGGATAGCAGCGCTATCACTGAGAAAATTGCCGAAGTATGCTGCCAAAAGATGGCGTTTTATGACCGTTGAGGGGCTTTAAAACAGTTCCTAAGTAAAAAAATGCCTTGACAGCCCTACTGCCAAGCTTTCGGAACCTCCGACAATTCAACGGCCAAAGCCTGCTGAATCCCCGGAAACCCTTGCAGTCATTGACTCAACATCCGTGCCAACAATTTACAAAAAATACATATTTATAAAAATTTATTGAAAAATATGCCCAAAAGTCTTTGAGACGGCATTGACGAAGGCTGCGCCCTCATCATTGACGCTTCAGACGAGACACTCATCGCCTAAAACCTACTTGTGATTGAGTGCGCCCTCATCATGGAGTCTGCTGCTGTGACGTTCATCGCCTAAAACCTACTTGAGCACGAGTGCGCCCTCATCATTGATGCTTCAGACAAGACGCTCATCGCTTAAAACCTACTTGAGGACGAGTGCGCCCTCATTATCGACGCTTCAGACGAGACCTCGCCAAAACCCTCCCCGACAAAAGATGCCCAAAAATCCTCATGGGTGCTAGTTGTTTCCCAAGCTTTTTATAACTTGCAGCCGCACTAGAAATCCAATACATGAAACCCGCAGACCGCCCATTCAGATTGACGACAAAACTTAAAGGTGACACCTTTCAAAAAGGTGTCACCTTTGGGGCTCGTCCAGACCTGTCAGGTTTCAAAAACCTGACAGGTCTAATCCTAGACCTTCCAAATCGTAGTGGCTTGGAAGGTCTTTTTATTGGATGTAGCTTTACCTTTTCACAAAACCAGCGACAAAAAAGAACGCTAAATAAATGACGCAAGAACAACTAAAAGAACTCGAAGACAACCTTTGGTCGGCAGCAGATAAGATGCGGGCGGAAAGCGGCTTGAAGCCTAATCAATACTCTACGCCTGTATTGGGCCTGATATTCCTGCGCTTTGCTTCCATCCGCTACAACAAGATGAAAGCCGAGATACACGCCGAATACGAAGCCAAGAAGAACAGCCGGAACGCCGAAAAAATAGAAGACATCGCCCTGCTGAAGTGTGGCTTCTACCTACCGCCAGCAGCAGAATACGATTACTTGCTCAACCTTCCTGAAAAAGAGAACATCGCCAAAAAGATAAAGGAGGCGATGGAACTGATAGAAAAATACAAACCCGAACTGGAAGGCTCGTTGCCCAAGGATGAATACTTTGAGCTGATACTCAAAGACCAGGACAATCCCAGCGTGGAGGATTACAGCCTGCCGAAATCACTGCTGAAACTCTTCAAGGACATACCAGAAGATGCGACCGGAGACCTTTTTGGGAAGGTCTATGAGTTCTTCCTGTCGGCGTTTGCGTTGGCAGAAGGGCAGGGTGGGGGCGACTTCTTTACCCCGACGAGCGTGGTAAAGCTGATGGTCGAAATCATAGAACCTTACAGCGGCACCATCTACGACCCTGCCTGCGGTAGCGGTGGCATGTTCGTGCAAAGCTCCAGCTTCGTGGACAGGCGGCGGGCAGAGCGGCACGATACGGATACCAAAGACCTGACCGTGTATGGCAATACCAAGGACATGGAGACGGTGAAGATAGCCCGAATGAACTTGGCGGTGAACGGCCTGCGGGGTACGGTGGTAAAAGCCAATACCTACTACGAAGACCCCTATGAATGCTACGAGAAGTTTGACTACGTGCTGGCCAATCCGCCCTTCAACGTGGACGATGTAAACCTCGACCGGGTGAAAGACCAGAAGCGCTTCAACGAATATGGCGTACCGCAAAACAAGGGAAAGGCCACGGGCAAGAAGAAGGACAACCCCAACACCGTACCGAACGCCAATTACCTCTGGATAAGCCTCTTTGCTACTTCCCTGAAATCCACGGGAAGGGCGGGACTTGTGATGGCCAACTCCGCCAGTGATGCCCGCAACAGCGAGGCCGAAATCCGAAAGAACCTCGTGGAAGGCGGCGTGATAGACTGCATGGTGACGCTGCCCAAAAACATGTTCTATACGGTGACGCTGCCCGCCACGCTTTGGTTTTTTGATAAAAACAAGACAGAGCAAGTGCCACGGGTGCTCTTCATAGATGCCCGCAATATCTTCCGGCAGATAGACCGGGCGCACCGGGACTTTACGCCGGAGCAGATACAGAACATTGCTACCATCGTGCGGCTATACCGAGGCGAGACCGAAAGGCTGCCTGCCCTGCTGTCACAATACCAAGCCGAAGCCGCCAACTACGAAGCAAAAGCCAAGGAACAAGCAAAAGCCGTGGCCGAGGTGATGGCTGCCAAGCCCGAAGCAGAAAAAGAACTCAAACGCTGGGAAAAGCAAGTGGAAGAGGCCGAAAAGGCGCACAAGGTACTCCACGACCAACAGCTATACTTCAAAGCGCAGATAACATGGCTGAACGAGCGCTTCCCCAATGGCACCTACGAAGACGTGACGGGCCTCTGCAAAGCCGCTACTTTGGAAGAGATAGAAGAACAGGACTATAGCCTAAACCCTAGCCGCTATGTGGGCGTAGTGATTGAAGAGGATGGGCTGACTGAGGAGGAGTTTTTGAAGGAGATGAAAGAGCGGCATGAGACTTTAAACTCATTGGATTTAAAAGCAAAGCAGCTAGAAGCTACTATTTCAAAAAACTTAAAACTGTTGGTTCAAAATGTATAATCAAATAAAATTTGGTGAACTATATCTTGAACCCTCAAGGAACGGATTGTCTAGGTCTTCTGACAAAAACGGCATTGGTGTCAAGGTTGTAAATATGGGTGAACTTTTTTGGTATCCCCGAATGCAAAATCTTGAAATGCGAAGAGTGGAGACTAGTGATAAAGAAAACAAGATTTTTGGATTGGAAGATGGTGATTTAATTTTTGCAAGACGTTCTTTAGTGGCTGAAGGTGCAGGAAAATGTAATATTATTATTGAAGTTGAACATCCAACAGTTTTTGAGTCGAGTATTATCAGGGTAAGATTGAATAAGAGAATTGCAAACCCTCTATTCTATTATTACTATTTCACTTCACAAGTTGGATTTGGGGCAATTCAAACCTTAGTCAATGAAGTTGCAGCTAGTGGAATTAGAAGTTCGGATTTAACTAAGCTTAAAGTAATTTATCCTGAGATAAAAATCCAAAATAGAATATCTGATTTTGTAAACAATTATGACGAACTAATAGAAGTAAACAACCAACGCATTAAGCTATTGGAAGAAACCGCCCGTGAATTGTACAAGGAGTGGTTTGTAAGGATGCGCTTTCCGGGCAATCAGGGAGTGAAGAAAGTGAAGGGAGTACCGGAGGGGTGGGATATTGAGCCAATTGGAAAAGTCATAGACTATTATATTGGTGGTGGATGGGGAAACGATGAAAAAGATAAACAATTCTCTGTGTCCGGTTATGTTATTCGTGGAACAGATATACCCAAAGTGCGAGCGGGTACGCCAAATCAAGAAGTGTATCGTTTCCACAAAGCCTCAAACATGAAGTCGAGGCAGTTGATAGAAGGAGATATAGTTTTTGAAACTGCTGGTGGCAGTGAAGGCCAACCTGAGGTGGTCTGATTTAGCCGGACACAAATCTAACTTAGTTTTGTGTCATGAAACAACAACAACAACAACAACAACAACAACAACAACAAACAAAGCCAGCAAGCGGGAACCGCTTGCGCCGCAAGTATGACAGGGAATTCAAGCAGGAGGCTGTAAGGATGTTAAAGAGCGGTAAGGGCACAAAGGAAGTTTCCGAGCTGC